>CAMLOB010000116.1 GCA_946481475.1 uncultured Chlorobiota bacterium
GATTCGGAAGAATTCAAAGAGGCAGGATTCTCCCCCCTTTACACATTCAACTATCCAACCATCCCACCATTGAACTATCCACCCCCTACGCCGACCGCATCAGGTTCCTCTCGAACCCTTCATCCACCTTCAGGTCAAGCCCCATCGAGGCCTCCACCGCCAACTGATCGCACCGTTCGTTCTCCCGCACGTTCGTATGTCCCCGCACCCACTTGAATGTGACTTCATGCCGCTCAAGCAACGGAAGCAGACGTTTCCATAGATCGGTATTCTCCACCGGCTTCTTGTTGCTTTTGCGCCAGCCGCGCTTGATCCATCCTTCAAGCCATCCCTCGTTGATCGCGTTGACGACGTACTGCGAATCGCTGTAGAGCGTTACCCGGCAGGGTCGCTTCAGGTTCTCCAGTGCGGTAATCGCCGCAAGCAGTTCCATACGGTTGTTGGTCGTTGCCCGGTAACCATCGGAGAGTTCCATGCGGCGCTCCCCGGAAAGCATGACGACACCGTAGCCACCCGGTCCGGGATTCCCGGAACAGGCGCCGTCGGTATAGATGGTAACGTGAGGTTTGTTCATGATGTATGGCTGCGGCGTGCTGCGGTCGGGACATGTCCGGCCGGGACAGCAGGGGTGGTTAATT
Source organism: uncultured Chlorobiota bacterium (assembly GCA_946481475.1). The sequence continues at coordinate 639 of CAMLOB010000116.1, forward strand.
CTGCAGGGACATGGTGCACCATGTCCCTACAGGATCAACATCGCATCGCCGTAACTGAAGAACCGGTAATCGTTCTTCAACGCATGTTTGTAGGCCTTCAGAATCATCTCCCGGTCGGCAAAGGCACTGACCATCATCAGAACGGTGCTCTCCGGACGCTGGAAATTGCTGATGAACCGGTCGACAATGCGGAAATCGTAGGGAGGATAGATGAACTTGTCGGTCCATCCTTTGTTCGGCTTCACCGTCCCGGCGGTCAGCACCGAGCTTTCCAGCGCCCGCACCACCGAGGCTCCGGCGGCAAAGACCTTCTTCTTCCCCTTGATCGTCTTGTTGATCGTCTCGGCCGCCTGCGCACTGATCTCGAAATACTCCGAGTGCATCTTGTGCTTGGTCAGATCCTCCACCTCCACCGGATCGAACGTCGAGCGATTGATGTGGAGCATCACTTTCGCAATCCGGACCCCCTTCCGTTCCAGACGGGCAATCAGCTTCTTCGTGAAGTGAAGCCCGGCGGTCGGAGCGGCAACCGAACCGTTGTCCTTGGCGAAAATCGTCTGATAGTAATCGCGGTCGTCATCGGTTGTCTCGCGGGAGATGTAGGGAGGAAGGGGCATAAGGCCGATCCGTTCGATCGTCTTGTAGATATTCCCGGTATGGTTGAACCGGACCGTCCGCCCGCGCGAGGTGGTGTTGTCGATCACCTCGCAGTAGAGATTGCCGTCGTCGAAGTAGATCTTGTTCCCGATCCTGACCTTCCGGGCCGGATCGACGATCACATCCCACAGAGCATCCTTCCGTGACAACTCCCGCAGGAGCATCACCTCGATCGTGGCGTTGGTTTTCTCTTTCTTGCCGATAAGCCGGGCCGGAAAGACCCGGGATTCGTTGACCACCAGACAGTCCCCTTTTTCAAAGTAGGAGAGGATGTCGGTAAAGATTTTGTCTTCAATTTCACCGGTTTTCCGGTCAAGCACCAGAAGCTTGGCCTTGTCGCGCGGCTCTACGGGATATTGGGCAATGGCTGATTTCGGAACGGAATACTTGAAATCGGAAAGTTTCATTCGTGAAGCCTCGTCGGAAAACCGGCAGAATCGTGTGTTTGTTGCGTCCTGATGAAATCGAGCGGTATGCCGTCAGTGAAAGGAGAAATCTTCACCCTCGATCCATCGCAGCCGACAAATTTAGTTGCTTGTAAAGGCGAAATCAATCGGTAAGGGGAGAGGTCGGGTAACAGTGCGTAAGGTAAAGAGAGGAATTTCCCGGTTTTAGGGAGAGAAACGGGATGTCTCATCCTTTTGACGCAATTCGTTAAATTCCGGCCGCACTTGTTCACCATCAATTCCAGCCGGGATCCGGGAGGACTCCGGCGTTGATCTACATACTTCGGGAACGCTATGAAAGGGGTAATTATGGCCGGCGGATTCGGTACCCGTCTCCGCCCGTTGACGTGCAATCTTCCAAAACCGATGGCGCCGATGGCCAACAGGCCGATGATGCACCACATCGTCAATCTGCTGAAGGGACTGGAAGTTCGCGAAATCATGTCGCTGCTCTACTATCAGCCGGAATCGATCAGCAGCTACTTCGGCAATGGGAGCGCGTTCGGCATCGAGATGTTCTACACGCAGTCCGAAGCCGACTACGGCACGGCCGGCTCGGTCCGCAACGCCGCCACCTTTCTGGACGAGCGCTTCATCGTCATCTCCGGTGATGTTCTGACCGACATCGATCTGCAGAAGGCGATCGAGTTCCACGAAGAGAAGAAGGCAAAGGCTACGCTGGTTCTGACCCGCGTCCCCGATCCCCTGGCCTTCGGCGTGGTGATGACAAACGAGGAGGGGAAAATCACCCGCTTCCTTGAGAAGCCGCAGTGGGGGGAAGTCTTCAGCGATACGATCAACACCGGCATCTACATCCTTGAACCCGACGTTCTCGAACTGATCCCCTTCCAGCAGGACTTCGACTTCTCGAAGGATCTCTTTCCGATGATGCTGGAACAGGATATGGGCATCTACGGCTATGTGGGAGAAGGGTACTGGCGGGATGTCGGCAATCTCGACGAGTATCAGCAGGCTCACCTGGACATCCTGAAAGGGAAGGTCAAGGTGGAAATTCCGGGGACCAGAGAGAGAAACGCCTGGATCGGGAAGAATGCGGAGATCGGCGAGAACGTCCTCTTCGAAGGAGAGGCTGTGATCGGAGACGATGTGGTGATTGAACCGGGGGTGACAATCGCCAACAGCGTGATCGGCGACAAGGTCCGCATCGGAGCAGGTGCGCAGATTCGGGATTCCATCCTCTGGCGCGGCAGCGGCGTCGGAAGGGGGAGCCAGTTGACCGGCGACGTCCTCTGCGAGGAAGTCCTGATCGGTGATGATGTGGTGGTGGCCGAGAAGGTCTATATCGCCGACCGTTGCGTCATCGGAAACGAAGCCCGCCTGCTTGCCAACATCAAGCTCTGGCCCGACAAGGAAGTGGAATCCCGCTCGACGGTCTCCTCCAGTCTGGTCTGGGCCGACCGCTGGACGCGCGAACTCTTCACCAACGCCCGGATCACCGGATTGTCCAACATCGAGATGACGCCGGAGTTCGGCGCAAAGATCGGCTCGGCCCTCGGCGCCTTTGCCGGCAAAGGGCGCTCGGTGGCGATCAGTCGGGACGCCGACAACGTCTCCCGCATGGTCCACCGGGCGATGACCACCGGGCTGATGTCGGCCGGTGTGATCGTCAACGACCTGCAGCAGACGCCGATCCCTCTCACCCGATCCGAACTCCGCAACGGCAAACAGGCGGCCGGTGTCCATGTCCGGAAGTCGCCGCACGACCGGCGCAAGACCGACATTATCTTCTTCAGCGCAGACGGACGGGACATGCCGCCGGGAAGGACGAAATCGATCGAGCGTCTCTTCTTCGGCGAGGAATACCAGCGGGCCTCCTACAACGAGGTCGGCAGCATCTTCTTTCCCGAGCGGACAAACGAAGCCTACATCACCAGCTTCCTGCAGGTTCTTGATGAAGAGGCGATCCGAACGGCACGGATAAAGGTGGCGCTCGACTTCTCCTACGGCGTCGCCTCGACTATCCTCCCGAATATCCTGGGAGCTCTCGGTCCGGAAGTCGTGGCACTGAACGGCTATCAGGACCCGACTCGTATGGCGCGCGAGCAGCAGGAGATCGAGGCGGCACAGAAGAAGCTGGGAGAGGTGGTGACCTCACTCGGCTACGATATGGGATTCATCATCGATCCGGGAGCCGAGAAAGTCTACGCCGTCTGCGAGACCGGTGCCTCCATCCACAACTACCGGTTGCTGACGATCCTGACGAAGCTCTATCTGGAGACGCATCCCGATGTGAAGAAGATTGCCGTCCCGGTGGTCGCATCCACCGAGGTGGAACTGATCGCCGCCTCTTACAACGTCGAAGTCGTCTACACGAAGAACACCCACCTGGCGATGATGGAGGCGACGAGCGATCCCGATATCGGCTTTGTCGGGGGAACCCGGGGAGGCTTCATCTTTCCCGAGTTCCTCTTTGCCATCGACGGGATGTACGCCGTGGCGAAGATCATGGAGATGACCGCAAAGTCCGGCTTGAGTCTCGGACAGCTCGACCGCGACCTCCCCAGACGTGCAGTGATCGAGCGGACGATCGACTGTCCGTGGGAACTGAAGGGACGGGCGATGCGCCGGGCGATGGAGCACAGCGAGGGGATGCGCCGGGAGTTGATCGACGGAGTGAAGATCTGGCTGGAAGACCACGACTGGGTGCTGCTGATTCCGGACAAGGAGCGACCGAACTTTCATGTCGTGGTCGAAACCGCCGAGGCCGAGAAGTCGGCACAGCTTGCGCTGGAGTACGAGAAACTTGTCAGGGGATGGAAAGAGGAGGCCGTAGAGACCTTCTGAGCAGTCGGACAGGCCACCCGCAGCATATCCGACATCTGTTATCTGTTGCACCGGATAACGGAACGTTTCCCCGCAACCGGCGGTTGAAGGGGAATCGGGAAGATGTCGGAAAGAAGAGACGGATCGCATCGGTTCGCAGGCGTCTTCCCCACTATCCGGAGACAACAGCGCTATGGGACTGGCCGAATCCGTCAGGCATCTGAAGCAATACAAGGATATTCTCAAGCTTCTGTGGAAGTACGGCGACAGCGATCTGGTGAAGGGAATCGGAACCGACGACGTGCTTGACGAAGAGATCGCCCTGGAGGCCGACACGCTTGCCCGGGCCGAGGAACTTCCCGATGATCTGGAGAAGCTGGGTCCGACCTGGATCAAGTTCGGCCAGTTTCTTTCCACCCGTTCCGACCTGCTGCCGGCCCCCTACATCAACGCATTGCAACGCCTTCAGGATGACGTTGAGACGGTCCCCTTCGAGGAGATAGAGAAGATTATCTCCGAGGAACTGGGAGTCCGCATCTCGCGGGCATTCGTCGAGTTCGACAGGGAACCGCTGGCGGCTGCATCGCTGGCCCAGACCTATCGCGGAGTGATGCGAAACGGTCGTGTGGTGGCGGTGAAAGTGCAACGCCCGGAGATTCGCAGGCAGATCGCCGATGATCTGGACGCATTTCAGAGCATCGCCGAGTGGCTGGAAGAGCGGACCGAAATCGGGAAACGGTTCATGCTCAAGACAACGGTTGAGGAGTTCCGCACCACAATGCTCCGCGAGCTGGACTTCCGGCGTGAAGCGCAGAACCTGAAGATGCTGGAAGAGAATCTGAAGGAGTTCGAGGAGATTCTGGTCCCCCGTCCCGTTGAGGACTTCACCACCTCCCGCGTCCTGACGATGGAATTCATCGAGGGGAGGAAAATCACCTCGATCAGTCCGTTGCGCAAACTGGAACTGGATACGGGAGAACTGGCCGACACGCTTCTGAAAGCCTATTTGAAGCAGATCGTCGTCGACGGATTCTATCACGCCGATCCCCATCCGGGAAATGTCTTTCTGACCTCGATGAACCGGATCGCCCTGCTCGATCTCGGAATGGTCGCGTGGATCCCGAAGGAGATGCGTCCGAAACTTCTGCGACTGCTGATCGCTCTCAGCGAAGGGGACGGAGGGAAAGCGGTGCACGCACTTGTGGCACTCGGCACGCCCCTTGCAAACTTCGATGAAGAGGGATTGACCTCGGATGTGACCGCATTTGTCGCTCGGCATCAGACCAGCACGCTGGAAGAGCTGGAGATCGGACGACTTGTCCTTGGACTGACCGCCATGGCGGCGGAGAAGGGACTTCGGCTTCCGAAGGAGTTTGTGATGATCGGCAAGACGCTGATGAATCTCGATCAGGTTGGCCTGGCTCTCTCGAAGGACTTCAACCCGAACGAAGCCATCCGTCGCCATCTGGCCGACCTGATGCGGCGGGAGCAGATGGAGGGAACGTCCCTTACTTCCCTCTACGATTCCTTTGTCGAGACGAAGGATTTCATGGCCCGGTTGCCGGAGCGGGGAAACAGGATTCTGGAGAACCTCGCGAACAACAAATTATCGATCAACGCAAAAGTCATCGACGAACGGTACTTCATGGTCGGCTTGCAGAAGATCGCCAATCGCCTGACCGTCGGCCTGGTCCTGGCGGCAATCATCATCGGCGCGGCATTGATGATGCAGGTGGAGACCTCGTTCCGCATCTACGGCTACCCCGGCATCGCCATCGTTTTCTTTCTTCTGGCAGCCGTCATCGGTCTGATTCTGATCGGCCGGATTTTCTTTTCCGATGAGGAATCCAGAAAGAAAGAGCAGGACAGGTACACGACATCATCGTAGGGGCGAAAAAATTTTCGCCCTGCGAATTCCCCCGACTATTTCACCCCCGCTCTTCCTCCAACGCCCGGATATCCTCCACAAGTCTGACCACATCCGTCCCCAGCGTCCCGTTGTAAACGCCGCGTATGCGCCGATCACCATCAATCAGGTAGAACAGTTCGGTGTGCAGAAAAGCATCTGCACTGGTGTCGACGTCGGCAAAGTAGGAGGTGCGCGCTAGGTCGTAGATGCTGTTCCGATCGCCGGTCAGCAGATGCCATGTTCCGTCGACAGCCCCTTGCGCCTCGGCATACTTCTTCAGAACCGGCACCGAATCGACCTCCGGCGTGACGCTGTAGGAGAGGAGCAGAATGTCGTCCAGATCTTTCAGGCTGTCCTGTACACGCGCCATATTCTTCGAGAGGGTCGGGCAGATACCGGGACAACTCGTGAAGAAAAAATCGACGACGGTAATCCTGTTCTCCATCTCCTGCTCGGTCACATGCTCGCCATTCTGATTCGTCAGGCTGAACGAACCCGTCGTATGGGGAACCAGCAGGTCGACCGAGTCGGACGAGATCCAGAGAGGGGTCAGATCGGCACCGTTGAAATAGGGAACGGATGAACGCTCCGTCCGACCGCCACAGGCACCGAGCATTCCCAGAACGATCACAAGGCTATATCTGATTGCCGACATGATGCTTACCTCCATCCGGTTTGTTGCGACATTTCGGTCCGTTGCCCATTGCTGCCGGACGACACTCTACATCGTCGTTTCCGGTTCGGCACTCTCCGTTGTCCGGCAGGGCTTCACTCCCAGGCTTCCATAACGCCGTCCGTCCAGCACAACGTAATTCGCCTTCAGGGTACCATCGTTATTCCACATCTTCTGTTCTCCCTCTTCCTCTCCCTCAACGTAGTTGAAGCTGCGGAAGAGCGTTCCGTCGGCATACCATTCCTGCAGACTCCCTTCGTGGAGGCCATCGGCGAAATGATATTCGAATTGCGGCGTTCCGTCCTCCCACCAACCCCGATGCGTTCCGACCTTTTTCCCTTCTTTATAGAATCGCTCTTCCATCTTCGATCCGTCGGGATACCATCCCTCGGCCTTTCCCTCTTCTTTTCCGTTGCGATAGGGGGTCACGGATTTCAGCGATCCGTCTTCGTAGCGTTCCACCAGATTGCCGTTCAAAGGAGCGTCGTGGAAGTAGAGAACGCCGTTCCGCTCACTGAGTTCCCTCTCTCCTTTCGCCGCTTCGACGCCGGAGCCGGCGGCCTGTCCGGAATCGGATGTTCCGGATTCCGAACAGGCCCCGAGGACCGACAGCAGGAAGAGTATGGCGATGTTCCTCTTCATTCCGATTCCTTTGGTGTTCATAGTTCACCCCTTTCCTACTGCGTTACCGTCCCCTTCGCCCCGTAGAACCCCGCTCCGTTGAGATAGGGATCGGCAGATGTGATGTGATAGTGATAGATCCCATCCGGATATTCGGCCGTCGGACCGAAGTGCCCGTGGTAATCATCCAGGTCGTCGTTGGTAACCACGTTGCCGTTCTCCTCAGGTCCGTAGACCGGGAAGCCGTCGAGCAAAAATCCAAGCAGTGCATCTTGCCCCCGTGTAGCCGTCAGATAGAGGGGCTCGATGTGGTAGTGATAGCCGCCGGACATCTGCGGATGGCCGTTGTAATGATCGAATGAATTGATCTCGTTCGTCAGCGGCGAATTGCCTGCGGCGTACTGGTTGTAGAACGGCACACCGTTCACCGAGATACCGATCGGTCCCATCGGTGTGGCGCTGTGATTCGGATCCTCGACCGGGTTCCGGGGAATCCGGAAGGTCAGGTTCTGCTCGCGAATCCGGTTCGGATTCAGATGAAATCTCGAATTGTCGCCGTTATACTCTTCATAGCGTTCGTCGCTCTGGTCGAAGTACGGACTCCCGTGATCGGGAACGCCGTTGGCCTTTACCACGATGAAGTTGCCGTCGAGGTAGACTTCCACGTCATCGATGAACTGTTCGTATCCGGGGGGCAACCCCGTTTCGTTGTTCTGATTGCCGGTATCGGTCGTACTGTCGTTGTTGTCGGTAACCACCCTCACCGGGTTGACCGGCGTGTTCTCACAGGAGATGAACTGTGCTGATATCAATATTGCAGCCAGCGGACTGCAGAGAACCATGCTGAAGTATCTCATAATGCTCTCCTCGGAATTTCTGGTGTCTGAAAAAAGTGAGGGCGTCATCCCTGCTCTCTTCATGTATGACGCCCTCTGTTCAGTTCCTGCCCCGTTCTCCGTGTTCCGAGCGGCCGACCCGGAGTCGGCTTAACGGATATTCGGAGGCGTTCCTCCGGTTCCCCCTTCACGCGCCCCCTCTCCTCTTTTTCCCTTCTTTCCTTTTCGTCCCTCACGCTTCGTCTTCATCTCCTCCAGTTGTGCCTTCTGCTCATCGGTCAGCAAAGCCTCCACCTGTGTACGCAGATCCTCGTGGGCTTCTCTCAGGCTCTCTCTGACTTCCTTCATCTGCTCACGTGTCGCCTGGGCTCCTTCCTTGTCGCCGCTCTTCATCTGTTCGCGGGCCTGTTCGTGCAATGTCTTCATCCGTTCGAGCGTGGCCGCATTATCCTCTTCAAACTGCTCGTGCAATGCCTTGATCTGTTCCTTCTGGGTATCGCTCAGGTCAAGTGCAGCCAGAGGGCCTTCCCCACGCGGTCCATGCTTCCCCTTGTCACCACATCCCCGTTCTCCCGGTTGTGCGAAGACCGTTGCTGTCAGAGCGATCAGGGCGACAAGCGTGCCGGTCATTATACGTACGCGTTTCATTGCGTTCCTCCTGTTGGTCTCATGGTTGGTTCGAGTTCATCTTCACTCTTGCAAGAGTCTGTCAGACTTTGCGAATTAGACAAGGGGTCCGGAAACCTTATTCCACTCCTCTCCCCTCAACATAAAGATTGCATGCGAAACGAATTTTCGTGCGACTTT
>CAMLOB010000117.1 GCA_946481475.1 uncultured Chlorobiota bacterium
GGAATGAAGGAGGACACTTCGGAACAGAGGGCGAAACGGACATGGCAGACCTGAAAAACATTATCTCCACAATCGGAGCCGATATCGAACATCGGTTCGACCAACTGAAGTATCGACTGATCGAACGTCTGGGGGGGAACGATCCGGTGATGATCCTCCCCTACCGCGGATTCGGCAACGGCAGTCGGGTCTACCTGCGGGGCAGGGTGATCGAGGATGAGATGCCGAAGGTCCGGGGGGACAACGAGACGCTCTGGGACAATCTTCTGGCGACCTACAGGCGGATCGAGAGTGACGAGGTTCCGCTGGTCCGGGTGGAGGCCGATCTTGCGGGGGAACCGCAGGAGACGGTGGCCGATCACGAAGGGTTCTTCGAGTTTCTGTTGCCGGCGGAGATGGAACCGGGAGAAGAACTCTGGCAAACGGTTGAACTCCGATTGCCGGACGAGGTGCGGAACCGGCGGGGGATTCGTGCGACCGGCGAGATCTCCATCCCCGCACCCGACAGCGATTTCGGCATTATCAGCGATGTGGACGATACGATTATCCGGACAAGCGCCACCGATCTGCTGACCGCCGCCCGACTGACCTTTCTGGAGAACGCCCGGACACGCCAGCCCTTCGAGGGCGTGGCGGCATTTTACCGTGCGCTGCAACTGGGGCCAAGCGGCGGCAAGCGGAATCCGATCTTCTACGTGTCGAGCAGTCCGTGGAATCTCTATGACCTGCTGATCGACTTCATGGCCCACAACGGTATCCCGAAAGGTCCGGTCCTTCTGCAGGACTTCGGACTGGAACCGGGAAGGATTCTTCACGGCGATCATCTGGAGCACAAGATGGGATGGATTTCCCGGTTGATGGAGTTCTACCCTCATCTTCAATTCGTCCTGATCGGCGACAGCGGACAGCGGGATCCGGAGATTTACCGGGAGACGGTCCGCCGCTTTCCCGGCAGGGTGAAGGGGATCTACATCCGCGACGTCTCGCTTGAGGAACGGGCCGTCGAGATCAGGCTGATCGCCGACGAACTGAAGCGGGAACGGGTGGAGATGGTGCTGGTGCCGGACAGTCGGGCCGCCGCCGAACATGCGGCGGCGAACGGACTGATTGCGCCGGAAACGAAACCGGTCGTGGAGGCGGAAACGGAGCGGGACAAGAGACAGCCGGAGGGAATTGTGGAGGCGATGGTGGAGGGGAATACTCAGGGGGTCTGATCTCTCTCAACCCGATAGAGGAGCGGCCGCGACGGCGCGGCATCCAGAGCAAACGGCGGGACCTGCAGGTTCAGCAGGTAGAGTCCGTCCTCCACGTCGTCCGGCACGTAGATCATCTCGGTGATCGTCCGTCCCTCCTCCGGGTTCCCTTCAACGCTCCCCTCTTCCGGCAGATCCCAGAAGATCCGATGCGAGGTCAGCAGGGGATCGTCCTCCCGGTCGAGCGAGGGAAGGTCGACCAGCAGGTGACGGACACCGAGCATCCGGATCAACCGGGCGGCGTCGGGAGAAAGATAAGGTGGGGCGTGACCGGACCAGTCGGTGCGGCGTTTGGATTCGTGGTTGGGGAGGGTGCGGAGGATGAGGGCGGCGGGAGTTGAGAGTGGGGAGTCGAGGGTCGGGAGTCGGGAGTTGAGAGAAGTTTCTGTGATACAGGGTATGCCGTTGTCATCCTCTTCAAGGGGTACCGAGATCAGCAGGGCCGGGATGAAGGCTTCTTTCAACGCTTCGTTGATGTGAATCCGGTTCGTGCTCAGGTGGCCTACACATTCGGTGTGGGTGCCGTTGCCGTGCGGGTTCAGCGTGACGGTCTCGCAATTGCAGCTCCCTCCCCGTCGGGTGTCGCCGATGAAGTCGCCCCCCTCGGCGACCACGGCCTCCGCCCGCGGCAGATAGAAAGCGTTCGGCTGCTCCTCGCCGAATCTGAGCGGAATCGAGATGTCGATCGGACCTGCCGGGTCGATCGTGAGGTTCTTTTCTCCGTATGCGAAGGAAATTTTCAATTTGCGATTGTCGATTTTCGAATGATGGGACAGTCCGGTTATTCCGAAATCACGAAAAGAACATATGTTTCGGGGACGAATGTTCAGTGTGGACGAAAAGGGAGAACGTAATTATCGCTGCTGATTTTTGCGAGCCGTTTTCCTTGATTGTACGATGATGGCGGTCAGTTCTCCTGCTTCACGCATCAGACGTCGTATCTCTTCCTTCTCTTCAGTACAGATCTCGTCAAGAAGTTCAAGCCGGTATCGGGACTCGTCCGCTTCCTCCTCAACAATGCCGAGTTTGGCAATAAAGTCCGCTTTGGATTTTCCGCGACAGGCTGCCCGGTAGTTTGCACCGACCGATGTTCCGCTTCTTGTCAGTTGTCGAGTAATAACCCAATACTCGGGGCGGTTCGGCAGATGTGAACAGAATCGGATGATATTCAGGGCAAACCGTTTTGTCCTGCTCTTCAGGTCTTCTGCTTTCATAGGAGTGATCGAGGGCAAAAAGGTGGTCGGGAGAAGCCGTCCTTTGCAAATCAAGTTGTGAACTCTTCCATTCGTACTTTGCCAATCGCCAATCGCCAATCGCCAATCGCCAATCGTCAATCGCCAATCGACATTCCCCTCCGCACTTCCTCTTCGGTCATCCCCAACCAATCCAGCGCCGTCTTCCAAAGAAGCCGTTCTTTTACTTCCTGCGAAAGATCATCCATCTCCTCGATCATCTTCCCGGGGTGATGTTCGCCGAGCGGGAAGGGGTAGTCGCTTCCGAGCATGATCCGGTCCTCACCGACCAGCTCCAGCATGTATCGGAGGGCTGCCGGATCGTGGACGAGTGAATCGAAATAGAACTTCGGCAGATAGTCGCGCGGCTCGGTCTTCGTGTGGAGCTGCACCAGATCGGGACGGACGTTGAAGCCGTGTTCGATCCGGCCGAGCGTGATCGGGAAGGAGCCGCCGCCGTGGGCGAAACAGAAGCGGAGATTCGGGTAGCGGTCCAGCACACCGCCGAACATCACCGAGCAGATCGCCCGCGACGTCTCCGCCGGCATCCCCACAAGCCAGGGGAGCCAGTACTTCCGCATCTCGTCCTTTCCCATCATGTCCCACGGGTGGACGAAAATTCCGGCACCCAGCTCTTCGGCCGCCGCGTAGAACGGCTCGAACGATTCGTCATCCAGATTCCAGTCGTTGACGTGCGATCCGATCTCCACCCCCTGCAATCCCAGTTCCTTGACGCACCGCTCCAGCTCCTTTGCCGCAAGGTCCGGAGCCTGCATCGGGAGTGTGGCCAGACCGATAAATCTGTCGGGGTAGTCGGCGCAGACCCCGGCGATGTGGTCGTTCAGGATGCGGGAGAGATCCAGTGCGTCGTCCGGTTTCGCCCAGTAGCTGAACATTACCGGGACGGTGGAGAGAACCTGCATGTCGACTCCCGTGGCGTCGCACTCCCCCATCCGTCTGACCGGGTCCCAGCAATTGTCCTGGATCTCCCTGAAATGGCGACCGTCGATCATCATCTTTGCGCGGCAGGGGGCGTGATGCTCCAGCTGTATCCAGCCCCCGTAGCCGTAGCGTTCTCTCAGATTCGGCCAGTTCTCCGGAAGAATGTGTGTGTGGACGTCGATCTTCATCTGTTCGGTTTGATGGTGGAATAGGCCGCGGGGGTTTCCGGCCGTCGATCACCGGCCGGTCTCTCCGCAGCATGCGAAACATACGGGATACGAAATAGGAAACTCCGGGATTGACCCCTCAGGCATTCTCGTCAACCGTCACCGGCTTCGGCGGTTGCATCACCGTGCCGCAGTTCTGACAGGTCCGCGCCTCTTCGTCCGACCAGAACGCATCGAAGACCGGTTTGAGCTGCGTGGTGATGTCGGTCAACTGCATGAACGCCTCGTGGATCTTGTTACCGCAGTTCTCGCAGAACCAGACGAAGCCGTCGAGTTCCCCTTCCTTCCGTTTCCGCTCCACCACCAGTCCGATCGTGTTTGCCGGACGCTGCGGCGAGTGGGGAATTCCCGGCGGAAGAAGAAAGACGTCCCCTTCCTTGATATGGACATCCCGGAACTCTCCATCCTCGACGATTTTCAGCGTGATGTCTCCTTCCACCTGATAGAAGAACTCCTCGCTCTCATCCACATGATAATCCTTCCGTGCGTTCGGTCCGCCGATCACCATCACCATGAAATCCGGGTTCTCCTCTTTCCAGAGTTGATCGTTCCCGACCGGCGGCTTCAGCAGGTGCCGGTGTTCGTCGATCCATTTGTGCAGGTTGAATGATGCAAGTGCCATAGTCGTATGTGGTTAATGGTTAACAGTTAATCAACTTGTGCTGCGATTTACCGGAATAATGTCGGCAGCTCACTTCCGATAGGGAGTGGGCGAATACGCAAGGTGTTTCTGTCGAAAGTCACTACTGCTCCTCTTTTCAAATCTTCGGTGATCTGATTCAGATTATCCAGAAGTACCCGGGCGTATGTCTGGGGGCCATGAAACTCCTTCAAACGTCTGAATAACACAAAAGAAGGTCGCACACTTCCCCGCAATGCCAACAATGTTCCAAAATCGGTATCGGCCGACACGACGACATAATCTTCACGTATTGCCAGATTGAATATCTCTTCGTCGCTAGCGGCTTGCATTGAGAAGTCTCTGACGTGAGCGGTTTCATAACCATGCTGACGTAGTATACCCGCAACTATCGGGGATAAGGCATTATCAATGAGGAACTTCATGCTGCCTTTGTGATGATCGGAATTTGCTTTTCCTGAACCATCTCCGCAGCATAGCGAAGCGCCTCGCGAATGTCTTCCCGTTCCAGATCGGGATAGGCTTCTAAGATCTCATCGGTGCTCATCCCTTCGCTGACCATACGGATCACCATCGAAACGGGAATGCGCAGACCCCGGATACAGGGAATCCCTCCCATCTGTGCGGGGTCAACAGTAATGCGAGCATAGCTCATATTCTCGGTCTTCATTTTATCCTCCACCATAGCTTGTTTATGCAATCTTCCCTCACGCCCCCACTTCTTCTTCCGGCTCTCCGGTCAGCTTCCGGTACCCTTCCAGATTGCCGACCCCCCAGTCCTTCAGTTCTTCTTCGGACCAGAGATCGGGGAAAAAGATGCGTCGCTGGTAGCGGGGGTGCATGTAGCGTTGCCAGTTGCTGCCGCCGGTCGCCTCGGCCGGCGTCTCTCCGCTGTTAAGGTATCTGCCCGCCGTGCTGTAGTGGGCCATCACCCAGGTCACGTTCACCGTATGGTCGTAGTGGCGCATGGCGTTGATCAGCGCGATGTCTTCCCGCTTCTCCTGCGGCAGTCGTTTGAAGGTGGACCAGAGGTTGATCGTGTTGTACTCCTCCATGATCCGGAGGAATTCGGCCTTGTACTTCTGTTCGAAAAGCTGAAGCGATATGCTCTTCTTTCCGGTCTCGTAATCCTTTCCGGCCGCCTGCCAGTAGAGGTGTTCGAAGGCGTGCTCGTAGGGGGTATCCCGGTCGATCGTCTCCCGGAAGCGGGCGTCGATCAGGTTGATCAGTTCGGTGGAACAGAACTCGATGATCCGGTACTGCGCGCTCTGGAATCCGCTGGCCGGAGTGAGGGTGTTCCGGAACTTCATGTACTGGTCGATCTCCATCCCCTCTCCCATGATCGTGAACGACGCGGTCAGCATATCGACGTAGCGACTGATGCGGGCCAGTCTGGAGGAGAAGAAATCGACGCTCGGATCCTCGTGCTTCGCCACCTGCTCGATCTCCCAGCGGATCATCCTGAACAGAAGCTCGTTGATCTGGTGATAGATGATAAAAACCATCTCGTCCGGCAACGTGGTCCGCTGCACCTGCAGGCTCAGGAGTGCATCGGTCTGGATATAATCCCAGTAGGTGATCGGCTTGCTCCAGAGCAGTCCCTCCAGATGCACGTCCGGGTTCTGGTCGATCTCCCGGTACTTCGCGCTGATCTCCTCGAGCAGCTCGCGCTGTTTTTCAGTCATCGTTCTCTCTATCCGGTTATATAGCTTGGCTGTTTGTTGTCTTCGTACCCGGTTCCGTCTTCGGATCTTTCCGGGTGTGCGTCATTTCTACGCCACACTGAACCCTGCGCTCCCGAGTTCATCGACGATCACCCGGACGCTGTCTCCCTTTTTCAAAGGGACTGCCGCGGTTGCCCCTCCGGCCAGTACCACCTCTCCCGCCTTCAGTCCCTCTTCACGCCGGGAGAGCATTCCAAGAAGTTCGACAAGGGAGCGGAGGGGATGCTCGTAGATGGCCGAGCTGTTCCCGATCTGTTCCACCTTGCCGTTGATCTCCATCAGGATGCCGAGATTCCCGAGGTTCACCTCACGGATGGGACGAACCGTGGGACCGAGAACAAAGGCGGAGGCCGATGTGTTGTCGGCGATCACGTCGGGGAGGGTGAACTTGAAATCGCGATAGCGACTGTCGATGATTTCCAGCGCGGCGCAGACCCCTTCGACCGCTGCGGCCGCCTCGGCGTCGGTGACTTTCCCCTGAATATCCTTCCCCATAATGAAGGCGACTTCCGGTTCCACCCGGGGGTGGCATCCGCCGTCGAGTTTGAAGCTCCCTCCGTCATTGAGGATCATCCCGTCGGTCAGCCGACCGTAGATCGGTTCGTGGACCCCTACCTGTTCCATCTTGGCCCGGCTGGTCAGTCCCATCTTCATTCCGACTCCTTTTTCTCCCCGGTCAAGGCGCCGTGCAATCGACATCTCCTGAATCGTGTAGGCGTTCTCCACCGACATGTCGGGGAACTTTGCCGTCAACTGCTCTATCGTCTCTCCGCCAGCCGCCGCCGTATCGACAAGAAAGGCAAGCTCGCGCATCCGTTGTTCGTTCATGCGATATTGTTTTTGTGGAATCGGAAACGGGAATATAAGGGGCTGTAGGGAAACTTGCAGGGGGGAGGGGTTCGGTTCGGAGGATTCGGCTGGAAGATGGACGTGACGCGGGAAGGGGCGGCGACGGGAGAGAGGGGGGATTCGACGATTGTTCTCTCTTCGGTCGGGACGAATGATGCTTCTCTTTCCCGGAATTCATTATCTTCGATGCCTCATGCAGTCCATCTGTCCGAACAATTCATCTGAAACCTTGACTATTCCGGCCGACAATGAGCATCGGCGAGCAACTGCGCAATGCCCGACTGGAACGCGGGCTGTCGCTTGAGGATATCGCGCGACAGACGTTTATCCGTATCAATCATCTCGAAGGGATCGAACGGGGAGATTACTCGTCGATTCCCCCCTCCCGTCTGCCCTACTTCGTGCGGGACTTTGCCCGTCATGTCGGTCTGAATCCCGACGAACTGGTCGCCGGACTGCCCGACACATCGGCTCCGATGCCTGCTCCGTCCACTTCTTCCGAAGCAAAGCCTTCCCGTCCGTCGAAACCGGAACGAAAGGAGAAAGAGCCAAAAGAGGAAACGACAACGTCCGACCGACCGCAGACTGCGTTCGGCGACGAAGGGGAGGAATCCGTCCGCACGGTCACCTTCCCCGAGCCGGTTGTCGACCGGCCGAAGCGTCGGCGTCCCCGCTACGGACCGATCGATCAGGGAAATCCGGTTCTTGCGCGTGCCCTGATGATGGTGGCCGGAGTGTTGCTGATCGGGCTCGGCATCTACTATCTGGCCGGAGGCTTCGACGATGCGGACGATTCTTTGGTCCCTCCTCCTGCCGGAGACACCGCATCGCCGACCCGCATTCTCTCCCGTCCCGACGGTCTTGAGGATGCGGAGGGGGAAGAGGTCTATTCGGGGGACAGCATTGTGCTGGAGGGGCGGTTCACCGATCGGGTCTGGTACAACATCAAGATGGACGATCAGCGTGAGGACGAGGGACTACTCGATAGCGGAGAAGTGCGGACCTGGAAGGCCATGGAGAAGTTCTCGGTCTCGCTCGGCAATGCCGGAGGGGTGGAGTTCACACTGAACGGAAAGTCGATCGGAACCCTTGCTCCACTGGGAAGGTCGATTCGCGGGAAGATCCTGACGGTGGGAGGAGCGGAAGGGGGACAAGCTTCTT
Source organism: uncultured Chlorobiota bacterium (assembly GCA_946481475.1). The sequence goes on from CAMLOB010000117.1 coordinate 8,029, forward strand.
CATCGACGACGGCGACCCCTTCCTCCACCCAGACGCAGCCCCGTCGGCGAAGCTCTTCAAGTCGCCGGAGTCGGCGCAATCAGCAAGAGGGGAACGAAGAGGGAGGGATACAGCGTCCGGAACCGGCGCAGACCGCTCCGCGCAATGTCGTGGAACCGGAGTAGCCTCTCCCTCAGGCCCCCCTGCGGTGCCGTCGAAGCCAGAGTCGGGGGACGCTGAGAAGCTTCCGACTGAAGGGGACGAAGGCGCGGTGCGAGAAGACATCGTAATCGTTCTGCTCGATGGCTCCGAGAATAGCAGCGTAGTTATCGCTCATCAACTGCACGGTCAGGCGACTGTCCGGTTCCAGCATCGGAATCCCGAGGTTGGCCGAAGCGTAATAGCCGCGGGCCCGGTCGATCTGAAAGCGCATGAACTTCCTGAACTCCGGCGTTATCCTTCCCTCGATCGGATTCCAGTCTTTCAGCCCGAACTTCTCGAGTTCCTCCCGGGGAAGGTAGATCCGATTCTTTGCGGCGTCTTCGCCGATATCGCGGAGGATATTGGTCAACTGCATGGCGATCCCCAGATCGACCGCACGGGCGTCGGCCCCCGGATCGGTGTATCCGAAGATGCGACCGGTCATCAGTCCGACAACCGACGCGACCTTGTAGCAGTAGTCGTAGAGTTCGTCGAACGTTTCAACGTGGATGCTGGGGCGAAGGTCGCTCATGCACCCTTCGATCAGGAGTTCGGGCAGTTCCCGGGGGATGTCGTAGCGTCTGAGAAGGTCGGTCCAGGCGATCAGCACCGGCTCCTCTTTGGTCCGGCCGTTGTAGACCGATTCGAGATCGCGGCGCCATCGGAGGATGGCTTGCTCAACGGCGGCGGGTGAGTTTCCCGACCGGCCGTACTCATCGGCCAGATCGTCGACGTAGCGACAGAAGGCGTAGACGGCGTAACATGCCGTCCGCTTCGGCTTTCCCAGAAAGAAGGAAGCGAAGTAGAACGTGCGGGCATGCGTTGCCGTCACATTCCGGCAGTGATCGTAGGCCAACTCGATGTCATGCTCCATACGATTGGGTTTGATCTGATTCAAAACGTGCGATTGTCTTCAGAAAAACGGATCGTATTTTCTTCCACCCGGATGCGGGACCTCGTCCCCGGCCGTTTACTGCGATACGATATATTGAACGGAACGGTTTTGTATTCCTTACGGCAGGTGAGAGGAGACAGCGGCAAGAACCG
>CAMLOB010000118.1 GCA_946481475.1 uncultured Chlorobiota bacterium
CTATGTGGCGATGGTAAAGGCAGAGGTGCAGGAAGTCGCCGAGGTAACCTTCGAGAACCTTCCGATCATCAACCGGGGAACCCTGTCCGATACGGCAACACAGCTTCTTCTCTATCCCCACAGGATTTCCGTAACGCTTCGGGGAGGGGCCGACGAACTGGGAGAACTCTCCGAAGGAGATGTCGTCCCCTACGTCCAGTTGACTCCCGGCATCGACACCTCCGGCTTCGTCCGTCCCCGCATATCGCTGCCGGCCAGAAGGAACGCCACGGTCATCGCCGTATCACCGGAACGGATTCGTTATGTCTGGAGGAAAACGATGCCGACGGCGGGGGAGAAGGAATGAAGCAGGAATGTCGATTGACGATTTGCGAATGACGGGGTGGAATGGTTCAGTTGTTAAATGGTTGATTGTTCGCAGGAGGCAACAACCTTGCGTCTGGAGGAAGAGGGGGCCGACGGCAGGTGAAGTACGAATGTCGATTGACGATTTGCGAATCGACCGTCATGGTCGGACGGCCCTCAGGTGTATCGCAGAACCATCATAAACTATTGAACCATCCACCATTCAACTATTCAACCACTGAACGATTGCACTCTCCCCGACAACTATGGAACCGCAGAACCGACAGATTATCCGCGACGCCGCAACGCTGGGCGCCCGACTTCGCCGACTGCGACAACTGCGTGGAGTCACCGTCGAGCGGCTGGCTTCGCAGGTCGATCTTTCAAAGGGATATATCTCGCTGGTGGAATCGGGGAAACGGGATCCCCACTGGGGAACGCTGATGCGTATCCTGCACGCACTCGACGAAACGCTGTGCGCATTTCTCACCCGGGGAGGAGAATTCTCTCCTTCGACCGGGGAGATCCGTTTCGGACGCGAACACCTGCTGCTGGTTGCCGGCGCCGAACCGGACGAGTGGGGAGAAGTTCCCGATGCGGACGTTGAGGGCTACACGTGGATTCTTACTCCGTACCGACCGGATATGCGGTCGGAGGTGATCCGCTTCCGTCTCCCTCCACACGCTACCTGGACCTCCGGCACGATGACTCTTCCGGCCCACGCCGTTGCGTTCGGAGTTGAAGGGCGCACGTTGCTTGAACTGGAAGATACCAGACGGGATGAGTTCATTCTTGAGAAGGGGGAAATTCTCCAGTTCAACTGCGAGACCCCTCATCGCTTCCGCAACTACACCGATGAACCGGCCGAGGTGCTGCTGACGATTGCCCCGGCCGTTTTCTGAGAGCCCTCCTCTTTTTCCTCCCCCTAAAAATCAATTGTGAAGTTGATGTTCGGAAGGATCCCCATGTAGGTTGTGAAATCGATGTTCCCTGTGAAGGGATTGTAGAACTCGCGAAACGGGTTCTCCCGATTGGTCACGTTTTGCGCGTCGGCCGAAACGCTCCAGGAGAACCCTTCATGGTTGCTCCGGTAGGTCAGTCCGATATCAAAGCGGTAGTAGTCCGGAGCCTGCGCCTCGTACGGATGGTCGAAGTCGAGCACCGTTGCGCCGACCTCTCTGGAAGCTTCAAGATCAATCGGAACGAACCGGTAACCCCCTCGCCAGATGATCCGCCCGTTCACGCCGATCCTGTTCTGTCCGTTTCGCCCGACCCGGAACTCCTTCCCTCCCAGAAGATTGAAGACATAGTTGCCGTTGTAGGCCGTGTTCCGTTCGATACCGTCCAGTCCCTTGTACTTCGACTCGAACAGAGATGCCGTGGCAAGAAAGTAATAGTCGTCCGAGAAAAACTTCTCCGCCGTCAGCTCCAGTCCGTAGTTCGTCCCCGTCCCTCCGTTGACCAGGGGAATATTCGCGTAACCGTCGGCGAAGTTAAGGGCAGAGATAAAGCTGCTGTCGGCGGCAACCGGCACATCGAACAGATACTGATGATAGGCTTCAATCTTGATCCGGAAATCCGGCGAGACGTTCCAGTCGTAGGCCAGAACGTTATGCAACGCCCGGGTCAGTCCCAGATCCTCGTTCGGTCGCGTCACGACACCGCCGGAATCGGTAAACCGGGCCAGATAGACGACCGGCGGCTCGATCCTGCTGTGGAATCCGGCACCGTACGACAGGGCGTGTCGGGGGGTCAGTCGCCAGGTAACGCCGAACCGGGGTTCGAGGGCGTCCGCTCCGTTGAGCAACAGCCGCAGATAGTGAATCCCCGTGTTGATCGTCAGCCTTTCCGACGGCCTTACCTGCCATGTGCCGTATCCCTGAACCGCGCCGGTCCTTCCGCTATCCCGCACCGACGTCACGAACGTACCGGTCTGCCGGTTCAGAAAACGTTCATCTGCCTTGTAGCCGAGACTGCTGTAGATCGCTCCGGTCTGCACCACATGTCTTGCATTGAATTTATGATTCAGCAACAGTGAGGCCCGATACGTGGTGTTGAGGAATTCCTCCCTCTCAATGGCGTGAAGTTCGTAGGCATCGTCGAGCGTGTCTTCCCGCACATAGTTCTTTTCATAGGAGAAATTCAACGCCGTCTTCAGCGAGGTTCGATTGTTCGGCAGCAGATAGAAGTGCGTCAGTCCGGCGATGCCGGTCGTGTATGTTTCGGTCTCTTCATACCGGTCGAACGGGTCGTTCCACTCGGCTGAATCCCGGATCGCCCGATCCCCCGCCTCGCTGATTCCGCCGATTCCCCACAGTCTGAAACTTCCGGCTCCAGAAGTCGGGATGTTGAAGTTGAAATTCAGGTCCTGAAATTCCGGAGCGATTGCGTTCTCCCCCCCGAACTTGATGCCGATCTTGTCGAAGAGAGTCAGCGTGGAATATCGATAGTTCAGCAGATAGGAAGCTCCTTCACTGAAGAGCGGACCTTCCAGCGATGCCTGGATACCGGCCGCACCGAGCTGGAAGGTATACTCCCGCTTGTCGCTGTTGCCGTTGCGAAAGCGCAGATCGAAGACGCCCGACAGAGCGTTGCCGTATTCGGCCGGGAAGGCACCGGTCAGAAAATCGGAGTTGCTGAGGACCGAGTTGCTGATCATGCTGATTCCTCCGCCACTTCCGCCGGGACCATTGCGAAAATGGTTCGGATTCGGTATCTCCACCCCTTCAAGTCGCCAGAGCAATCCACGCGGAGAATTTCCCCGGATCACGATTTCGTTCCCCTCATCATCGGCCGAGGCGACTCCGGCAAAGGACTGGGCCATGCGGGCCGGATCCCAGAAGCTGGCGGCATACCGTTGGGTCTCCTCCACCGAAAACGAACGGGCGCTGACGTTTGCCGTCGCATTCAGCGGACGACTTTTGTCCCGCTCGGCAGTGACGGTAACTCCCTGAACATCGGTTACCGATTCCTTCAGCTCGGCCACAATACCGGTCTCCTTTCCGGAGGAGATGATGACGTTGCGGAGCAGAAGGTCTTCATAGCCGATCGAGGAGATCTTCAGCGTATGCCTGCCGACCGGAATGTTCTCGATGCGAAACGTACCGTCGGCCCGGCTCGTCCCGCCGATCACCGGATCGAGGGTCACCACCTGCACAACCGCTCCGGGAAGGGGGGCCTTGGTATCGATGTCGAGGACGCGACCCCGGATCGAGGACTCCGCAACGGTCTGCGCGTGAATGCCGACACAGGCAAAGGAAAGAAGAAAGAGAACTACGGAAGCCATCCCCGGGGAACCGCAGGGAGAAAAAAAGGACAAGATCCGGAACGACATGTGGTAAAGTCTGATAAGGTTTGCTGGAATACCGGCCGACAGGTTAACCGATTGCTCTACTCCTTGTTTCATCCGGTGCCGACCGGGACCACCGGATTCAGGGCGTCGCAAGGTCAGAGAATGGAGACTGTAAATTGTCCGCAGGGACAAAGAGTGTCCAATCTACTCCGAACCTTTGGCAGGGTTACCATTCTTTTTGTGTCACGCGCCGACAAGGTACGGCATCCGGCTTCGTGGTAATTGACCGGGAACGGCATGGACTTTTGGTATATGAGGAAAGAACCGAGAGGGGCAGAACGAGCAGATCATTTGATATCAGAGAGAGCTTCGGCAGTGAGACGAGAAGTCGGAGAAGACTTTTCGGGGAAGAAGGAACGATGCCGGGATGACCGGGCCTGCAGAAAAAAAAGACGGGAGCGTGCTCCCCGTGCTTTGCACGCTCCCCCCCGTGCCCTTGCCCGGTGCACGGCACCGGACAGGAACCACAAGTTTTGAATCTTGAAAAGGCCGTCTATTTTACGGCAAAATTTCCACAACAAAAACCGCCGACCGATAATTCCCAAAGATCGAAAAAAAAACGGGAACGCGCCCCATGCTTCGCGTTCCCGTCTATTGCTTCTGACATTCTCTGCAACTTCAGCTCCCGGTCTGTATCGAGGCTTTAACAGTTACAGGGAGGTCAGATAAGGTGTCTCCCATGCACCATAAGCCTAACGGAGTGATCGGCGGAAAGGTTAGCGGGTCAAACATTTTTCTTTTGCCGGACGCTTTCCCCACCGTTTTTCCTACTTAGGTCTTTCACCCGGTACGGCATCCCGTCCATAGACCCGCTTTTTCTTAACCGACTTTCTGGGCTTCGCCTGCCCCTGATTCTCCTGCTGCAACGCCCGGATCGAATCCTGCAACTGCACGACAAGAGAATCACATGCGGCTCCCGGCGAAGGTTCCGGCAGAGCAAACGGGAAGAAGGCCGGCGTCGAGGAGTGAACCGGGACGCCGACCGTTTGTACCGGATTGTCCGGGCCATCCCCGCCGTCAATCAACGCAAAGCCCCCCACACCGAGTAATGTTCCGAGAACAAGGGCCGCAATGCTCTTCAGAACCCAGCCGGAAGAAGTTCCGGCGGCCCCTCTCTCTCCTCCCGCAACTGCGGTCTGTGCCGGCGTTTCGCTCGGCGCAAAGCCGAGTGCGGCCGCCAGACCGGCTCCGATCTCCGTCTTTTCGGCGGAAGTCAGTCCGTCATGGTCCGCATTCCGACGCAATTCCTCTTCCAGCGCCTTGAGTTCCAGGAATTCCTGTTCCTCCTCGGCATCGCTGAAGAGCTGCTCGCGGCTGTGCGTCGGCAGCCGGCCGTCGAGGATGTTATGTAATCGTTCGTTCATGCTGGTTCATCACTCCTGAGATAGCCCTGAAGGCGATCCCGAAGAATATCGCGTGCTTTGAAGATGCGGAACTTGACCGTCGAGAGTGGAGCATCCACGATCTCGGCGATCTCCTTGTAGGAATGTCCCTGTACATCCCGGAGGACCACTGCCTCACGATAAATCGTCGGCAGCGCCTCGATCTCGCTGGTCAGCACATCCTGCAGGGCCACATCACGTGTTTGCGGCTGCTGAGCCGGAAGAACGGCATCGTCGATCTGGTCGTATTCCTTTTCGGCCCGCAACATGTCGATGCAGACGTTCCGGGCGATCCGGAATATCCAGGCCGACGGGTTGGTGTCCTCCCTGTACTGACCTGCACGCTCGTAAATTTTTATCAGAGCATTTTGCACGGCGTCCTTCGCCTTGTCGCGATCTCCCATCATTCGACGGCAGAAGAGAAACAGGCGGTCGGCATAGCGTTCATACAGTTCCATGAACGCCTCTTGATCTCCCTCGGCAATTTTCCGCAGCAAAATATTTTCTCGCCACCTGACGGCTTCAAACGCCTCATCGGAGGCCGAAGACGGTCGTCCCTCGTTATCTGCTCTGACGCCGGCGGAACGTCCCCCGTTGGTTCCCGGAGCCCCCGCCGTATTATCGCTATTTGGTAACGTACCCATACGGTAAAAAGTTAGCCCGATTCAACTGTCGCAACAACTTCACCGATCGCCGGTTGCTTGCCGGTTCCCCTTCCTGTCGGCTTCCCAGGCTTCGTTCACCGTTATCGCGGCTATATTGACGATATCCTGCACATCGCTCGAGGTCTGCAAGACATGAACAGGCTTGTTCATTCCCATCAGAATCGGACCGATCGCCTCACATGACCCGATTCGGGTCAAAAGCTTGTAGGCGATGTTTCCCGCATCGATATTCGGAAAGATAAGAACGTTCGCACTCTCTCCACCGAGTCTGTTGAAGGGATACTGTTCCTGCAGGAGTTCGGCCAGCACTGCGGTGTCGGCCTGCATCTCTCCGTCGATCAGCAGATTCGGAGCCGCCTCCCGCACCAGTTGGGTCGCCTCCCGCATCTTCTCGGCACTCGGATGGCGGGAATCGCCGAAGTTGGAGAAGGAGAGCATCGCAACGCGGGGACGAACACCGAAACGCCGGGCCGTCTCGGCCGCCATCTGTGCGATGTGGGCCAGATCATCGGCACTCGGGTCGATGTTGACGGTGGTATCGGCAAGAAAAAATCGCTTCCCCTGCTCGTTGATGATCACGTAGAGTCCGGCAACGCGCGAATAGCGCGGATTTCGCCCGATAGTCTGCAGTGCCGGACGGATCACGTCGGCGTAGGACATCGAGACGCCGGCAACCAGTCCGTCGGCATCCCCCTGACGCACCATCATCATGCCGAACCAGCGTGTCCTGAACAGGAGTCGCCGGGCGGTCGTCTCGGTCACCCCCTTGCGGGCGCGCTGCCGGAACAACTCCTCGCGGTAGAGAAATCTCCGTCCATCCTCCATCGGATCGACGATTTCAATTCCGTCGAGGTCCACGTTCAGTTCCGCAGCCGTGTTTCTGATCGAATCGGGGTTTCCCAGAAGAATCGGACGACAGATCCGCTCCTCCGCCAGACGTCCGGCCGCCCGCAGGATCGGCGTCTCGTCCCCCTCCGGAAAAGCAATCCGCTTCAGCGGCCGCCGGGCCTGGGCCCGGTTGATGATCGGCACCATGAAACCCCGCGAACGTCCGAGCCGCGCCTCCAGATTGTCGCAGTAGGCATCCCAGTCCACGATCTTCTTCCGCGCCACCCCGGTCTCGATCGCCGCCTTCGCCACAGCCGGACAGACCCGCAAGAGCACCCGGTCGTCGAACGGCTTCGGTATGATGTGATTCGGTCCGTAGCTGATCGGCTCGTCGCCGTAACTGCGGATCACCGCATCGGGAACATCCTCGCGGGCCAGTTCGGCCAGAGCACGGGCAGCCGCAAGTTTCATCTCGTCGTTGATCGCCCGCGCCCGCACGTCGAGCGCACCCCGGAAGATGAAGGGAAAACCGAGCACGTTGTTCACCTGGTTCGGATAGTCGCTCCGCCCGGTCGCCATAATCAGATCGTCCCGCACCGAAACGGCATCCTCCCAGGCGATCTCCGGATCGGGATTGGCCATGGCAAAGACAATCGGACGTGGAGCCATCGAGGCGACCATCTCCTTGGAGACGACTCCTCCGGCCGACAGACCGATCATCACGTCGGCCCCTTTCATCATTTCGGTCATCGTGGCCGGCGCGTCGCCGTTGGCGAACTCGGCCTTGTAGGGATCGAGGTCGTTGCGGCCGGACCAGACCAGACCGTCGCGGTCGCACATGAAGATGTTCTCTTTCTTTGCGCCAAGCAGAACGTAGAAGCGGGAACAACTGATCGCGGCCGCCCCGGCTCCGGAGACGACGATCCGGACATCCTCGATCCGCTTCTCCTGCAAGTCGAGAGCGTTGACAAGGGCGGCGCCGGAGATGATTGCCGTGCCGTGCTGGTCGTCGTGAAAGACCGGGATGTTCAGCCGCTCCTTCAGCGCCTGCTCCACAACAAAACATTCGGGTGCCTTGATGTCCTCCAGATTGATTCCGCCGAACGTCGGCTCCATCGCCGCAATCGTTTCGATCAGCCTGTCCGGATCGGTGACGTTCAGTTCAATATCAAACACGTCGATGTCGGCAAACTTCTTGAAGAGGACCCCCTTCCCCTCCATCACCGGCTTTCCGGCCTCCGGTCCGATATTCCCGAGTCCGAGCACCGCAGTGCCGTTTGTGACCACGGCAACCAGATTCCCCTTGGCGGTATAGTCATAGACCTTCTCGACGTTTTCGGCGATGTCGCGGCACGGTTCGGCCACGCCCGGCGTATAGGCCAGCGACAGATCCCGTTGCGTCGATACCGGTTTTGTCGAGACGATGCCGATCTTGCCGGGTCGCCCCTCACGATGATAACGGAGCGCTTCCTCCCTCCTGATTTTAACACCCATGCAGTGGTTATTCCTCGATGGTAGATAATGGTTAGTTGTATGAAGAACCGGCTATGACGCCGGGACAAGCGGTTCGGGTATGACGATCTCTCCCTCCATCAATATCTCCGTCCCTCCCTCCAATGCAACGTTCCGGACCGTTCCTCCCTTATCGACATTGAAGTGGATATAGAGAGGAGACCCACTTGTCGGAACCACCCGGACCGGCGAGGGGAAACCGTAGAGGAGTCCGGCAAGGATTCCCGATGCAATCGCCCCGGTTCCGCACGCTCCGGTCTCACCTTCAACGCCGCGCTCGAACGTCCGCAGCCGGATTCCCTCACCGGGCGACACCACTTCGATAAAGTTCGCATTGGCTCCGCCCGGTTGCACAAACGCATGATGCCGAAGAGCGGTTCCCCACGTTTCAATGTCGAGTTCGGCCAGAGGACCGGGATCGGATTGATCGACAAAGAGAAGAAGATGGGGCGTTCCGACGTCGGCGTAGTGGACGCTGCGTTCCTTGCCGAGAACGTCGAGCGGAAGATCAGAGCGAATCTCCTTCGGGTCAGGAAAGTCGATGCGAACGTTCTCTCCGCTCATCGCGGCATGATAGAGAACACCGGCGTTCGTGAAAGAGAGAGAATCGGTCTGTAGAACGTAGCCGTGATCGGCCGCAAACCGGACGGCGCATCGTCCTCCGTTTCCGCACATCATGCCGGTGGAACCGTCGCGATTGTAGTAGCGCATCCGGAAACCGGCTTCGGAAGAGGAATCGACAAGGATCAATCCGTCGGCCCCGCCGTGCTCGTGCCCCTGCCGGCAAAGCTCCCGCGCCAGCTCCGGCAATCCAATTCCCTCCGGCAACTCCCGTCCTTCGGCGACGATAAATGTGTTCCCCGCCCCCGAGATTTTCTGATAGTGAAGAGAAATCATACGACCAAGATAACGAGGTTCCGGTGTTCCGTCTGCATGAGACGTTTCAAATGCTGTTGCTTTCCCCGAAGGGATTCCGTTTTTTAGCCCCGATGTATCACAGTCATCACAAACATAGTACGCTCCGTTTTCCGACGCTCTTTCTCCTCCTGCTTCTTTTCCTTTCGGCCGGGGCCGCAGGACAGGAGACTCCGGCGGAGCGAACCGGATCGGATTCGGTCGACCCTGCCCGGCGTCTTCTGCTGGATTCTACGTGGATACCGTGCGGCGAC
>CAMLOB010000119.1 GCA_946481475.1 uncultured Chlorobiota bacterium
TATGAGCAGTCAGCTATCAGCTTTGAGCCGTGAGCTTTCAGCAGTCAGGTTTGGGCGGGGAGCTGCGAGCCGTGTGCTTTGCGTCTTTGCTCTTTGCGTCCGCCGCGGCGGATTGCGTGACCAAAAACAGAACCGTCATGATCCGATCAGCCGTTACCGGACTGAATTCTCATCTCCGCGCACTCCGCCTTCTCATCCGGGACCGGCGGATTCGCCGTCTTGCCGCCATCCCGTTCCTTATCAATTCCATCCTCTTCGTCGTCGGCGTTCCGCTCGCCGTCTGGTGGGGAACCGGTTACGTGGGAGAACTGTTCGGAGACGGACCCTGGTGGGTGGATGCGCTGACGGTGGTGGCGCAGATCATCGTGACGCTTCTGGTGATCGTCGCCTCGGTCTTCTTCTCGGAACGGTGATTGCCGGACCGTTCAACGGCCCGCTGTCGGAAGCGGTGGAGCGGTATGAGAGAGAAAGGAGAGGGTTGCCGGCAGTCGGAACGGAGAATCGGGGTGTTATCCGGGATGCCGGGCGGGCCGTCCTCTATGAAATCGGCAGGCTGATTCTCTTCCTCCTCTTCTATCCTTTCATCTTCGCCGTGCAGTTCATTCCGGGAATCGGCGTTATCCTTCATCCCATTCTCGCCTTTCTCTACGCTGCTTTCGTCCTCTCGGTCGATTTCAGCGATCCGACGCTCGACCGGCATCTGGATCGCTTCCGTGACAAGCTTCGCTACGTCTGGAAGCGCAAGAGCACCTATCTGGGTTTCGGAGGTGGAGCTTTTGCTCTGATGCTGATTCCATTCATCAACCTTGCCGTTATTCCGATCTGCGTGGTTGCGGCGGCACTTCTCTATATGGAAGAGGAAAGGGTGTACGTGCAGTAGATGGGATTGTCTGATGATGGCTGAAGATCATGCTCACGCAAAGGACGCAAAGACGCAAAGCACACGGCTCACAGCTCCCCGCCCAAACCTGACTGCTCAAAGCTCACGGCTCAAAGCTGATAGCTGACTGCTCAAAGCTCACCGGCTCATAGCTGACTGCTCAAAGCTCACGGCTCATAGCTGACTGCTCAAAGCTCACCGACTCACCACATACTCCAGCATATTCGGCTTCAACCGGCACTCGGCGGCGATGCGGATGCCGGAGATCTTTTTCTCGTCACGGAGTTCGTAGAGACGGGGGACGACGCGGTCGCGGAGTTCCAGCGGAGTGAGGGGGTTGATATAGATGCTTGTTCCCCCTTCAAAGCCGGCCGGTACGTTCACACGCCATTTGATCAGGACGTGCCAGGGCATCTTCACGATCGTGTCGACCGGACTGTAATACCATTCTTCATTGCAACTGATTCCCGGTCCCATCGCCGCGTGGATAGCGTGGACAAGATCGCTGACTCCCCGCAGTTCCTCATCGGTATGTTCTCCCGGGCGGGCGTTTGCCGACTTCGAGAAGATTTCTATGGTCGGGTAGCGGTGGCCGATGCCGGCGAAGACCAGGGCATAATCGTTCTCGGCGATCATCAGGTTGTACATCGCCGCGAAGTTGCTGGCGTATTCGTTGAAGGCGTTCGGGTTGTTCTGGAGCATCCGTACCTGTCGCGTTATCGAGGCTCCCCACTCATCCAGACCGACCAGTTGCTTGTGGAGATGATCGAAGCTTGCTCCGGCCGGGCGGAGCCAGTTCTGGAAGACCGAGACGTAGCGGACGTAGCGATTGCGGGCGATGATTCCCTCCATCGCCTCGATGGTGATCCGCGTGTAGTAGTAATGCTCTTCCGGAGTCAGCAGTCCGCTGGATGCCAACTCCCGGTCGATGCCGTGTCCCTCCGCGAAATGTCGCCGGGCGTTGATGAGTTCGTGGCAGCCGCCGAAGAAAAATTCGCTTCGCTCAAGGATCTCCTCATCGGAAAGAGGATGGAGCGTGCCGTTGCCGGAGAGCGACTGCTTGTAGGCGATAATGTCCCGCAGATGCTGCATCCCGAGTTCCGAGGCCGCATAGGATTGCAGACGTTCCATCTGCGAAACCGGGGGGGTGTAGCCGTAATTCTTTTTCCAGTAGTCGAGCGTCACGATCTCGAATAGATTCGGGACGCAGCGGAATTCGGCGGTGGTGTCGAAGTAGTTCTCCGGAGGGATTGCCTCGATCTTTCCCCATCCCGATTCGTCACGCACCCACCGAAACTTCTCCGGAGGGGTCTCGAAGTAACGCCGCGAACAGAACGAACAGACGGCATCTTCATCACCGGCAACAAAGGAATCGCGCGACTTGTCCGGAGAGTTGGCAAGGGGACGGGAAGACCGTCCGGGAACGGCCCACACTTCGTTGCCGGTGAAGGGATTGATCTGTTTGACCGTCCCGTCCGGCATGATGTTATAGTAGTGCGAATAGTCCAGATCGCAATCGGTTGTTGATGAATCGTTGACCGTTGCTGACCGATCCGTCCCATAGGTCCACGATGCAGCGTGGGCCGTTGCTGTGGGTCACGATGCATCGTGACCCTACAGGGTTAACCCGGCCTGCAGAAGATGTTCCACTTTCTCTTCGGAATCGGCTTCGGCATAGAAACGCAGCAGGGGTTCGGTCCCCGATGCCCGTATCAACAGCCAGCCTCCGTCGACGAAGAACTTGTAGCCGTCCAGTTGACTGTTTCCTGTTACCGGATATCCTGCCACTTCCGTCAGACCGGCGGCCGCCTTCTTCAGGATCGCCTCCTTCCGTTCCTGCGTCATCCGCTTGTCGATGCGGCGATAACGATGAATGCCGAACTCCTCATCCAGTTCGCGCGAGAGTTCGCCGATCGACTTCTTCCGTTTTGCCATCATCTCCAGCAGAAGAAGTCCGTTGAAAATACCGTCCCGCTCCGGAATATGGAGCATCGTCCCCAGCCCTCCTGATTCCTCCCCGCCGATCAGTATCCGCCGGTTGGCCATCAGGTCGGCGATATACTTGAAGCCGACCGGCGTTTCGATCAATTCGATCCCCTTCCGCTCGCAGTAATCGTTCACCATCGTCGTCAGGGAGATCGTCTTCGCCACTCCTCCACGCTTCTTCCTGTCCTCGTAGAGATACTTCAGCAGCAGGACAAAGACCCGGTGGGAATCGACGAACGTACCGTCCTCGGCCACCACGCCGAGACGATCCGCATCGCCGTCTGTGGCCAGTCCTATCGAATAACCTCCGCTCCGGACCCGTTCCATCAACTCTTCCAGATACTCGCCGAGCGGTTCCGGATGGTCGATACCGGTGAATCCGGGGTTCCGCTCGTTGTGAATCTGATCGACATCCTCCAGAATCAGATCGAGCGTCTCGATGCCGGCTCCGAACATCGGATCGTAGAGAACCCGGAACTTCGCCTTGCGGATCGCATCGAGATCGATCACCTTCCGGACATAGTCCACATATTCCTTCCGGGCGTCGAAGTAGCGGATCATCTTCTCCTTGACATATTCCTCAAGGCTTTTAACCTTCGGCAACCGTTTCGGCGGATTCTCCTCGAAACCGGTCACGTTCTTCTGCACCTTTGCGATGTCGGCCGGAGAGGAGGGGCCTCCATATCCGGCCTTCAGCTTGAAGCCGTTGTACTCGGCCGGGTTATGACTTGCGGTGATCACCACGCCGCCGCCCAGACGCTTCTTCTTTGCCGCGAGCGACACCTGTGGTGTTGTGGAGATCCGGTCGGTCAACCAGACCTTCACCCCTTCAGAGGCAAAGACCCGGGCGGTCGTTTCGGCAAACCTGTTGGAGAGGAATCTGGAATCGTAGCCGACGACTACTCCGCGATCGGCATTCTTCTGACGTTTGTAGAACCGGGCGGCGGCGCGGGCCACCAGCGCAACGTTCTCGAAGGTGAAGTCATCGGCGATCACCCCTCGCCATCCGTCTGTTCCGAAAATGATAGGCATATAAAGAAGTTGGATATGATCGAGTTGTCTGAATTCCCGTCGTTGTTGAACTGTTGAATCGAACTATCGAAATGCGAAAACGGGGGAGAGAAGTTCCCGCAGCAGTCTTCCGATCAACTCCGGGAAGCAACGCATGGACGCCATGCGTTCCGCATCGATAGTTCTTCTCGGTTCACTTTCCGCCATTCCCGCCACTTAGGTCGATTCCTGCCACTTTACCCCCTGAAAATCATACTTAAGGAGGATGGTACGGACGTTCGCACCAGAGTACCTTTATGTCGTTCGGAATCGCGGTCATCCCTTTTCGATTCCGGACCGGCTGCGGTACACAGCTGTGGTACGGAAATCGCCCCGCTTCATCCCGGTTCCTCTCTTTCCCGCCATTTCACTCCGCGGGGTTCACCCCGAGGGGGGAAGGAGAGGAACCAGCTTTATTTACGGCGTTGTCGGTTGAAGCTGAATCTGTCCTTCCACCGGTGAAGGGTTCAGTGATGGTGAAATACCACCAAGACACCATCCGCCGCGGCGGACACGAAGAAACCACGAAGATCAATCGCAGGATCTGCCGCAAAGACTTCAGGGAAATCAGGCACCCCCGAAAGAGCAGATCGGCTTCCCCACTCTTCGCACACGCTTCTACAACACGCCGACGGCAAAGGCGGTTTCCCCGGCAAACTCCGCGCTCATGTCCAGATCCTCCTCGATCCGCAGAAGCTGGTTATACTTTGCCGTCCGGTCGGTTCTGCTGGCCGATCCGGTCTTGATCTGTCCGGCGTTCGTGGCGACCGACAGATCGGCGATCGTCGTGTCCTCGGTCTCTCCCGAGCGGTGGGAGATCACCGGCGTGTAGAGATTCCGCTGTGCAAGTTCGATCACCTCCAGCGTCTCGGTCACCGTGCCGATCTGGTTCAGCTTCACCAGAATGGAGTTCGCCACGCCCGACTCGATCCCCTTCCAGAGGAAGTCGGTGTTGGTGACGAAGAGATCGTCCCCGACAAGCTGCACGTCGTCGCCGATGGCGACGGTCAGTTTCCGCCAGCCCTCCCAGTCGTTCTCGGCCAGACCGTCCTCGATCGAGAGGATCGGGTAGCGGGAGGTCAGATCTTCGTACCAGGCGATCATCTCGTCGACTTCTTTCAGCGACTGATCCGACTTGAACAGACGATATTTCCCATCCTCATACATCTCGCTTGCGGCCACGTCGAGTGCGAGCCAGATCTGGTTGCCCGGACGGTATCCGGCCTTCTCGATCGCCGACATGATCAATTCCAGCGCCTCCTCGTTCGACTTCAGCGACGGAGCAAATCCTCCTTCGTCGCCGACCGTCGTGCCGTAGCCTTTTTCGTGGAGGACGTTCCGCAGGGAGTGGAAGACCTCGGTCCCCATCCGGAGCGATTCGGCAAAGGACTCTGCGCCGACCGGGACGATCATGAATTCCTGGAAGTCGACCGTGTTGTCGGCGTGTTTGCCGCCGTTGAGGATATTCATCAGGGGGACCGGAAGGGTGGAGGCGCGGACGCCGCCGAGGTAGCGGTAGAGGGGCATCTTGTAGTAGTTGGCGGCCGCCCGGGCCACGGCCATCGAGACGCCGAGGATGGCGTTTGCGCCGAGGTTCCCCTTGTTGTCGCTGCCGTCGAGGGCGACGAGCGTGTAGTCGATATCGGTCTGGCGATCGACCTGCTCGCCGATCAGTTCCGGAGCGATGATATCGTTGACGTTTCCGACCGCCTTCTCCACTCCCTTGCCGAGCCAGCGGGAGGAATCTCCGTCACGCAGTTCGACCGCCTCGTGCTCCCCGGTCGACGCCCCCGACGGGACGGCAGCCCGCGCGGTCTCTCCGGTTTCCAGAACCACTTCGACCTCGACGGTCGGATTGCCGCGCGAATCGAGAATCTGCCGCGCGTGAATGTCAGCGATGTACATAGAACGATGCTCCGGTTTCAATTGAAGTTGCAACGGGGCAAAGATCGGAATTTCCGGCTGAACCGGGCGTAAAGGTGGGTTGCTAACAAATCGGGGAGTAGTGGGTTAGCTACGGCATACAAATGCTTGTCTTGGAGATATCACTACACCTTCACGTGCTGTATGAGTACACGACTTCAGGCCCTTCTCCCGGTTCTTTCGGGAGTCCTTTCTGGTCAGCTACCCTGCACACATTTCCTTGAGATGAACATGTCTTCCACAGCATCCACTCTCGCAGGCTTCCTCCTCTTCTCAATCGTCGGCATCCTGTCTCCTCTGTTCGCACAGGATGGCGAGCGGGTCTTCCCGAAGCAACAGATCCATAATGCTGAAATGCCGATGCATCTCCGGATGGAATCGGCTGACGGAATCGGTGACACTGTTTTCGTTGTCTGGAGCACGGTGAAGCTCCGTGACGGCTGGGATATGATCGGCGCGTTGTACGGACAATACGTGGTCGGTGGCGAACCGCAGGGAGATCCGTTTATCATTCATTCTGCTGATGCCAGACCCCGCAACTACGTCGGTGTTACAGGGGCGAGAGGAGCATTTATTGTCCTGTGGAATGACTATCGTGATCCCGATTCATCCCATGTCTACATGCAGACCGTCAGATCACCTGCCGCTCCCTCCGCAGAGGAACAGAGTATCGGCAAGCTGCTGATCGGTCCTTCCGGCATTCAACGCTATGGCAATCCGGAACAGGGAAGAATTGTCCGGTGGGGTGAAGCCACGAACATTTTCCTCGAGTTCGATACGATTGGAGTTCTTCGCAGGGAACCTCTCATCGTCGAGTCACGACTTCACCAGCAGTATTACGGAACAGGTGGGGAAGGAAGCTCGGTTGTCGCATTCAAAAACGGAGAAGCTGTTTTCATAAACGAAGATGCGGCACGGATCAGCGATGACTCTGTAACTGACAACCGGTTCCTGAACCCCCACTATTTGGCTCCGGATGGAAAGTTGAGCCTGATTCGACAGGATTCCATTTATATCTATGGACAGCCTGATGAAACGACACCAGAATCAGGAATACCGATTCCAATGGACAGTTCTGCTGTTCCGGGGACCACATTTCTCTACCGGCATCCGGAAGGAGATTTTACTCTGATCTTTTCTTCGTTATATGATGCGATAACTCTCAGTGACAGGTGGTCGGGAACAAAGTTCGGCATATTCTCCCTTGCTGTGTGTCGCATGAAGATATCTTCAACCGGTCTGGTGCTGTCCAATGATACTCTTGTTCGGCAACGATATCCACAGGGGCACACGAACTTCGATTCCCGATTTTTTGATGACTATTCACTCGCGAAATCGGAGATAACCCAGGTCTGTCCGGGGGGTGTGGTTCTGAAACACACATTGCAATGGCACTTTTTTTCATCAACAACTCAAGTAGAGAATAAAGAAGACAGTTGGTCGGTCTGTATCGAGATCGGTCTTCCGGAGGCGAGAGCATTCAAATGCGACACATTCCCCGCGCCGAAAACGTTCCCCTGCGACTCTGTCCGACCACTCTATGCTTTTCCCCTGACTCTGACCAGGATCGCTTCGGATTACAGAAGTGAAGTGGAGCTGATTGCAGGGGATGATTCACTCTCGCTCTCTCTGAGAACCGACATCGAGTACATGCCGGATACTCTTGACGTGCAGATCGCCCGTACCGCACCGGCACTGGTTCTCCGGGATTCGGAACTGCTGCTTCTCACCATAGTGAAAGGAAAGTTCAACCTGTACGCTCTGGATGAATTTACGAGGAAACATGCATTTCGAGGGGAACAGACGCTTGATGGGTGGAAGATGAATCAACAGACTGCCTCTTCGATTCCGTATGTCAGAACCGATTATGTTCAAGGGGGATACAAAGGGAAGAATGGATTTGTAAGAGGAACAAATGCGGCCCTCTACCAGGGGTTTATGGAACGAAGTGATGTCTATTACCGCATCCACGAATTGGAGCTTCGCATCTGGTATGATACGATATTCAGTTATCGCTCATACATCGGTATACCATCTTCCGAAGGATGGATTGTTCCTGCAACCTACCAGTTGTTCCCTCTGATAGTCAACGATCTCAATCACAGAGATAATTCCATCTCAATGGATAATCTCATACTGTTGAGGGAGCCGAATCTGGGTGTCACGATGTATCATCTCAGGAGTCCGAGATTCGGGTTCCGCAACATCTATCAGGGTGATGACGGCGAGTTCCTCCGGCCACTGACTCAGCCCGGACCGAAGCATCCGTCCGTTCCGATTGTCCTGCTCGATTCGCTGACCTATCTCGGTATTCATCAGAACCGGCTCTATGAGGTGAACGATACCGGTGCAGTCGAAATCGATACGAACCTGACTGACCTAAATGCGGACGATAGTCATATGCGACTGCTCGGTGATTATTTTCTCGCCATGCGCTACATCTCCGATAGCGAAGTTCTGATCAGGCTTTACACAACTGACCGAAGATTGCTTCACTCTGAAGTCCATCCACTTGCTGAGAAAAGTCTTCCCTCTCTTCATCAGAATCTCGTTGATTCCTCGATTGTACTTCTTCAGAAGACCGGGGAAGGAATTACGGCAACGTTCTACCGGAAGGATTTACACTTGCTGGTTCGGGATTCCCTGCTGATTCGTTCCGGGACATTACAGGACTACAGCGCGGTGTTCAAAAAGGATACGCTGGTGGTGGTATGGCAGGATGGCCGTGACGGTTATCCCGATCTTTTCCAGCAGAGGATGTGGTTGCCCGCCCCGCCCGCCGCCGACTCCTCGATGCTGACTGTGAAGGGCATTGAAAGGGAGGAAAGGGAAGTCCTGAGTGCCGTCCGCGTTCTGCCGAATCCGGCTTCCTGTACGGCAACACTCATGTTTGATCTTTCCGTCCCGCTTTTACTTCCCGTCCGGATATACGATGATCTCGGTCGTATGGCCCGCGAGTATCCGGTGAGGGAATATCCGTCCGGAACCGGTACTCTCCCGCTCGATCTTCAGGATCTCTCAACGGGCAGCTATACCGTTGTTGTCGGTGCGGGGACGAATCGGCAAATCGTCCGACTGATTATTATCCCTTGAAAACACAGCTCCCCGGATCGGGAATAATCCTCGTTCCGGGGAGCTTTCCTGTCGTGAGGACGCCAACCACGCCCTTAGTTATATATGCGCCCCACGACGGCTGTGTTGGTTTGCAATAGAAAGAATCTGCTCAATTCCAGTTGGCGGTGATGTCGCCGAACCGGAGAAATCCCGATTCATGCTTCTGTGGTCTCCGGGCCGACACCTCGATGGTCTGCGAAAGCGTTCTGTTCCGGCCTCCGAGAGGGAGCGATATCC
>CAMLOB010000120.1 GCA_946481475.1 uncultured Chlorobiota bacterium
GATTCTCGGCCTTCTGCTGGAAAAGCAGGGAGACCTGGCGGAGGCCGAATCGATGTTGCGAAACGCCGGCCATGGGACACCGGATCAATCGGTCAGCCTCGGTGTTCCGCTGGCAAGGGTCCTGATTGCCCGGAAGCGGGAAGAAGAGGCGTATGATCTCCTCCTCCCGCTCTGCGGCAAGGCACCGGAACGGAAGACCGAACTGGGTGATTACGGCGAAGGACTTGAACTCCTCTCCGGGATTGCCCGACGGAAGAAGGAATATGATGAAGCGTTCGGATGGCTCGACAAAGCACATGAGGTCAGGCTCTCGATTGAACGGGAGAAAAACGAGCAGTCACTCCGGAATGCGCGGATACTGGCCGATCGCAAGGTGCGGGAGAAAAAGAAAGAGGTGGTGCGGGCGCGGCGTGATCGCAGCGAGGAAGAACTGGCCCAACTCCTCACCGGACTGCAGGTGACGCACGGCACGTTGCTGAAGATCGAGGAGCGCCTGAGAACACAACTTGCCTGGCTCGAACCCGAGCAGATGGAGCAGATTATCGCCGGGTTGAGGGAGGCGATAACCGATCCGGCAACGGAGCAGGCGGTCCGGCAGGTCGTCTCCGAAGCCGACGCGATCCTTGCACTGCACGGGGTTGATGAAACGTTCTTCGAGAGTCTGCGTGCCCGATGGCCCGGTCTGACGAAAAAGCAGCAACAGCTCTGCGGAATGATTCGTGCAGGATTGGAAACCCCGGAGATCGCCCACCTGCTCGGAATTACCGCAAACGGCGTCCTGACACAACGGAAGCGGTTGCGGAAACGGATGGGACTGAGTACGGTTGAGAATCTGAGGGGAACGATTATGAATATCGACCAGACTTCGGAACGATAGCCGGTCGTTTCCTCTGTTCGCCAGTGCGGAGGGTCGCGCCACGCAAGCCCCCGCCCACACATCCTGCGGTAGACGCAGCTCTTCAGCCTGCGGCAGGATCGGCTACGCAACGCCCGATCTTCTCTCCATCTACCTGACGCATCGGGCCGAAGACGGAGCGGGGGAAATTTCCCGGCCGGTTTCATACAAGGCGCATCCCTCCGGATCCCCCGCCCACACTGAAGACGTCCCCCTACCTTCGTCCTCTTGTCTCATTCCGTGCTTCGTCTCCAGGCGTCGCATCGGGAGATCGATCCGGATTCCGACAGAATGGTGAGTTCGGGATTGGTGGTCTGCGTTGCCGCAGGCTCCGGAAGAACGAAAACAAGCGCGGCTTGACGACCTGTTCCGATACGGCCCCGTATCTGCTTGTACAATTTCCCCCGAACAGCTATTATGGGCGCCTGATGTTCCGGCATCACTCACCCCGCATGCAAACCTCCCATCATCGGGATATGTACGGTTCTTCTGCCGACGCGCTACACACGGTTCGGCGCTCTCTGTACAATGGCATGGTATCAGGAGATCGCACGACTGTCGTTCCATGGAATATCATCGGACTTTCAACTTCATTGCCGATCGGTTAACTCTGCCGGTATCGCTACCGGCATCCTATACAACCACATACATCATGAGGTAAGCACATCATGTCTTCCACCAACTTCCCACCAGGCCTCAGCGCCCTCGGCAAACTGTTCAATGCGATCACCGGCTCCTACACTTCGGTCAACGAGACATACGGGATCAGCGGCCTCCAATCCGACACAAACACAACACCGGTCCATCCGGAGTACAAGCCGTCGTTGACCTATGACATTCCCCGGAGCGTGAACTTTGAAGATTATCAGGTCAGTGCGGTCGGCAAGATGGAGACCGGCACGTCGATATCCTCCTATCAATCGATGCTTGCCGTGTCGGCTCAGGTCAGCGCCGGATACGCCGCCTACTCCGGCTCTGTCTCCGGCTCCTGGAGCGATACGGTGACCGCAACAAAAGAAGAGTACTTCGCCACGGCGTTCGACACGTGGTCTCTCTACAAACTCGGTTTCAGCGTTCACGACGTCGACCTGACGACCACCGATTACAACAATTCCCCGACCGGACTCTGCATCAGTCCCGAGCTTCAGCATGGTTTCGACCTTCTCGTTACCGATACGAGCGGAACCAACGCGATGACCTTCTTCGATCTGTACGGCACGCACATCCTCACCGGGATGGTGGTGGGGGGACAGACCCGGCAGGATTATCAGGGAAGCCAGTCGAGTTTTACCGACGAGCAGGATTTTCAGGTCTGTGCGGGGGCCAAGTACGATGCCGGCATCGGCAGCGCCGCTTTCGAGTCGACGACATCGGGAGCCAGCACGAAACACGAGTCCAGCGTGCAAAGCTATGAATCGATCACCGTCATCGGCGGATCGACCTCGTCGATGCAGAACCTGCGGTCGCACCCCTCTCCGGAATCCTATGCCGCCTGGAGCGACACGGTTCCGACCTATCCGGCCTTCATCGACTACATACCGGATGGAGGAACAATCCCCGTCTGGCTGTTGTGCACGGATGCTGCAAAGCGGAACTATCTGCAAAACGTCTTCAACCAGCTCTACGGTCACACCCCCCTCTCGACATACGACGGAAGAACGATCGACTGCACAAAGGGGAATCTCGGCTGGATCGACCCGCCGGGATCACCGACCCGATCCTGGAATGCGGCAAGCCCTGACGAAGTGCTGGTCGGTATCGGCGGCTGCATCGACAGCCACAAGCACCTGTCGAAGATGGTCATCGTCAGTTATTCCCTGAGCCGTGACGAATACAGCATCTCCTACATCGGCGGAGGGGATGCGGATACGAACTGGGAGGCATTCTATATGGCACCTCCTGGATTTCTCATCACGGGATTCGGCGCCGCCCGGGACTCGGACAATTTCGAGCATCTCTGCGTCTGGTATCAGAAACTGAATCGCCAGAGTCAGAACGGCATGTTCCTCGACGGCACCATCTACGACTGGATGGGAGGGAGTCCCTCCGGTTCAAAGAAGATCGATCCGAAATCACTCCCCGTCCACGGCGGCGGATGGTGCCACGGGGGGAATGCTTCAACAGGTGATCTTCAGCGATATTTCCAGCCGACCACCGGACAGCAGGAGGTCATCACCGGTGTGCAGCTTTACAGTTCGAACGACCACCACGGGTTCGTCAACATGAAGATCACACAGGCAAAGCTCCGCGTCTGACATCATAAGACGGGGAGACGATGTAACGGAAGCGGGTCTGATGATACGACCCGCTTCCGTTTTGTCATGCCGCATTCATCCTCATCCGGCAACCGGGACTTCCGGACGGATCCGCTTTCTCATCCTCTCCTTCTCAAGGGAACAAACGGCGTCACAGGACACGCAACCTCTCTACTGTACATTCCGCATCTCTGCAAATCTTCAGCACGCACGGGGTTATCGTGCGATTGGTCCGGTCCACAGGCTGCATCGACGTTCCGGGGTTAACGGATAGGATGAAGATGCCACCCGCTGTGGACACAACTTGCCCCGTATCCGGCACTGTCGTACATTTTTCGTTTGCTCACTTGAATGTACCACAAGGACGGATGCTTCAGGAAGTCCGCAGAAGAACCGATGTCTTCGAATTCCTCGCACAATGACGGCACGCCGGGGGTGGAAGCGAACGATCGCATCCCTCCGCATCATGAGCGCGTTCTGACGACAAAACGTCTGAGAGAACTCCTGCGCCACAGCAGAACCAGCCTGATTACCGAAGCGCTGGGAGACTTTCTTCGCCATCACAGTCCGGAGATCAGCGACTCCGACGCCCCCGAAATCCGGGTCCTGTTCGACGACATGGTCACGGTCGTCCGGAATAAACTCGACGAGTCGGGTATTGCACCCCATCGGGAGACAACCCTGCCGGAACAGACTCTTGAGGTCCGGGAGTCCCGTCTGGTGGTCAACTATGCTGCGCTGCTCACCTGGACCTCGGAAGTCCACGGAATGGTCCGGTTTCTGCCGGAGGAAGCCGAATCGGCTCTTGCCGGGCGAATCGAACTGGCGGAATCGGCCGTCTCCTGGGCCCGCACGGCGTGCGACCCGATTCAGACGGGGATCTGTCTGAAGGTTCTGGCCGACTGTCTGTATCGCGCCAAAGGGGATGTGGCGCGTGCCGGGACGGTCTATCTCGAAGCGGTGGAGGCGCTCGACGTGCCGGGTAACCGAACGGTTCTCTTCGAGAGGGTCAAGACCATGGTCGCATACGGTCAGTTCCTCTATCAGACCGGAAAGCTTGACGACGCAGCCGAGCTGGTAGAGCGGATCGAGCAGCTCACGGACTTCGGCACCGGCGATCCGCTGAGTTCTCCGGCGGCACCGGCTTTCCTTGTCAAAGGGGGGATCGCCGATTACCGCAAGAACTATCATGACGCGCTCGTTTTCTGGCAGCAGGGACTTCAACTGAGCGATCCGGACTACGACCCCGTCATGCATTGTTCTCTGCTGCAATCGATCGCACTCCTCTACGAAAAGATGGAACACCCCGAACGGGGACTGGAGTTGTTGCTGGAAACGATCTCAGTCCTTGAGCAGCACAACGTTGCCGTAGCCGGCGTGTGGGTCTACGTCAATGCCGCCGAGTCGTACCACAAGCGGGGTGACTACACAAGAGCCCACCAGATGCTGGACAGGGCGGACGAACTGCTCGGTCTGGACCCGGCACATCTGCCGAAGCTCGCCGATCAGAAGTGTATCAACGTCCTGGTTACCCGGGCAAACCTCTACAAATTCGAGAAGAACTTCGACGAGGCGGAACGGATTCTGGAGTGGGTGATCGAGACCGCACTCGCCATACGGTTCTGGGGGGGGGCGGCCGCCGCCTGTTCGATCCTGGGGAGTATGCACGGGAACCGGGGTCGCCCCGATCTGGCCTGTCATCTGCACGAGCGAACCGCACCCTTTGCCCATCGGTTATCGCGCTATACCCAGTTGCGACTGAAGCTCTACACGGCTCAGTGGAAAATCGCGAACGGAGAATTCGCGGAGGCTTCCGAACTCCTCGACCTGATCGAACCGGAACCCGACATCCCCGGCGTGCATCGACTGCTGATTCTGCGGCTCCGCGCAAAGCTTGCAGAGAACGGCGCCGATATGAAATCCGCCCTCGCGTACGAACGCAAGGCTTCCGGAGTTGAACAGGGTCTGTTCGAGCAGAATCGTGAGAGATCGGTCAGGTACGCGCGGGTTATTGCCGAGACGCGGGTTCTGGAGCAGATCATGAATCAGGAGAAGGAACAACGCAGGCATCTTGAAGCCGACCTGGCCGAGGCTCTTGTCAGGCTCGGCGAAAAGGAGAAGATCATTCGGGAGATACGAAGCGTGGTCTCCTCCCGCAACGGTCCGGACGGTTCACGCCTGTCCGAACAGGTTCTTTCGGTTCTGGGAGATGAAGAGCCGAGCGACGCATTGTCGCTGAACTATCTCTCGAACGTCGACGAAGAGTTCGTGCGGCGTCTGCGCCTTGCGCACCCTTTGCTGACACCGCGACAGGAACGGCTTTGTGTGCTGCTTCGGGCCGGTTTGAACGCCGGAGAGATCTGCACACTGATGGAGATCAGAAGTGAGGGATTGAAGACGCTCCGCAAACGGATTCGCAAGACGCTCGGCCTCCCGGCCGGAGAGAAGCTGGAACGGATGATTGCGGAGATCTGACAACCGGTCGGTCGGCGAGCTCCGCCGGGGAGAGACCCCGGCAGAGCTTCATTCTTCCGCATTGTTCAGACCCGGAACCCTGCACGATCCGGCATTCGTCCCTCCGCATCAGTTCAGGTGCCACAACACCCAGCCGCCGTTCGCATGGATGAACGTGAGCCTGTCCCCGGTCGAAACGGCATTGCCGCCGACCGAACCGTTGTCCGCATCGTTGTACAGGACGTACAGGAACTGACCGTTTGTTCCTCCCGTCGGCAAGGCGGCCGTCACGCCGGAGGTGCCGACCGCATTGTCGTCCACCACCCACACGGTAACGTCATCCGGAATGGTCGCGCCGGTTCCGTTGCCGTAGGCAAGAACCGTGTTCCCGTCCACCACCTCAAGAGCCGTCCCGGATCCGTTCGTGTTTTCAAGCTGCATTGTGGGAACGGTCGAGCTGCTGTTCGAGAGGCCGAGATGGTCGTCCCAACTCATCGTCCCGCCGGTCGTGCTCGTCAACACCTGACCGTTGGCCGCCGGTGCGGCAGACGGAAGCGTATAGGTGATGTCGGCCGACTGAGTCCCGGCGACAAAGGCCGTGTAGTTGGTCCCCGAGGGGAAGGCTCCGGTCGAGGGGTTGGCCTCGTAGAACCGCAACTGGCTTGCTCCGTTGTTGTTGTTGGCAAGCCAGAGATCGGTGTTGCCGAAGACGGCCACCTCGCCGGCGGTCACGGTCATATCGAAATTGCCCGTATGGTTGGAAAGGAAACCGAAGGATCCGTTGCCGTCCAGCGTCAGTTCCCGTCCGCCGGCAATCGTCGTCAGCCGTCCGGTCACCCTGTTGCCGACCCCCCCTGCAACGGTCGAACCGGGGGACGAGTCGTCGATCAGGTTGGCCCGTCCGCCGGCGATAGTGGACTGATGAGAACTCGAGCCGATCTTGTTGAGAGCGCCGCCACCGATCGTCGACTGGTACGAGGCGCTCCCGATCGTATCCCAGAGTCCCCCGCCGATCACATTCGCTCCGGAACCGGCCGCGATGTAATTCCCCGTTCCGCCGCCGATCACCGCATCATCGGTATTGTTGCCGATGAAGTTGGAGAGACCGCCGCCGATGACGGTGTTGTCCGCCGTCGCATCGATGGTGTTGCCGGATCCACCCCCGATAGTTCCGTTGACAAGTCCGGACGCAATCGAATTGCCGCGGCCTCCGCCGACGGTGGCGTAGTTTGCGCCGACACTGTTTGCCGCACCGTTCAGTCCTCCTCCTGCAATCGTTGCGCCGACGATTCCGATAGCCGCACTGTTCCCCTGAAATCCGCCGATGATGTTCGCGCTCGTCCCGTTCGGCTCGAATCGCATCACTCGTCCCCGTCCGTCCGTGCCGGTCGTGTTTCCGTTGTCGACATGAATCTGGAACGCCTGATTGTCGACCGTGCCGAGGAAGTCCGTGCCGGGACTCGTCCCGGCGTTGCCGCTTCGGCTCCACGCGCTGTCGCTGACGTTGACCGACGATCCGGCCGAGACCGCATCCCAGTCGAGCGTAACCTGCGTGCCGGAGACCGAGGCGACGGTCAGGACATCGCCGACGATACCGGCACTGTCCGGAAGCAGGTATTCGATATCGGCCGCCTGGTCGCGCGCGCCGAACGACGTGAAGTTTGTCGTGCTCGGGAACGTTCCCGTTCCGGTTTCCGATTCGTAGAACCGGATCGTCCCCGGCGTACCGTCGTTGTTCGCCAGCCACAGATCGACGTTGCCGAAGAGGGCGATCTCATCATCCGACACGGTCATCGGAGTGGCGCCGTTGTTGCCGGCAAGGAATCCGAAACTCAGGTCGGAATTCAGCGTCAGGTCGCGACCTCCCGGGATCGCCGAGTAATCACCACCGGTCGTGTTGTTCCGGCCGCCCGCAGCCACACCGTAGTCCCCGCTCACCGTGTTCCCCTCACCGCTCCCCACAAATCCCGCTTCAGCCCGCACGATGTTGTTTGTCCCAGCAACGATCGTACCGTATCGGCCGTTGGTGGTCAGGCTGTTGCCGACGCCGCCGCCGATATAGCCGTACTGTCGTCCGTTCTCGATCGTGTTGTCCCGGCCGCCGTTGATAACGGACAACTGCGACGAGGTATAGTTATTCTGACCGCCGCCGATGACGGCCAGATCGTCGTTGATCGCATTCCCCTCTCCGCCGCCGATCACGGAGAGTTCACCGTTGTTCGTGATCGTGTCGTTCCGTCCACCGCCGATAAATGCGTGGGGGCCGTTGACCGTGTTGTTCTGTCCCCCGGCAATCGTCGAATAACCCGATACGACCAGATTGTCGCGACCGCCGGCGATTGTCGTGTATATCGAGGAGACGGTGTTCCCCTGTCCGCCGCCGACCGTTCCCCGATCACCGCTGACCCTGTTGTTCCGGCCGCCGGAAATCGTTCCCGACTCTCCGTCTATGGTGATGCTGTTCTGGAAACCGCCGCCGATAACCGCACGGCGTCTTCCGGTTTCGATCACGTTCTGATCGCCCCCCCCGATAACGCCGTAATCCGATGCGATGGAATTCTGCTCCCCTCCACCGATCACACTGTAGTCGTCGCTGATCCCGTTCCTCTCACCCCCGGCGATCACCCCATAGGGGGCCGTCGTCGCGACGGTGTTGTTCCCGCCGCCGCCGAGAACGGATCGGTCGCCGCCGGCGACCTGCGTGGAGTTGCCCCGGAACAACTGAAGATCGACGGCGCCGATTCCCCGCGCATCACCCCCGTTGTCCCGCTGCAGACTCCCGTTCGTGTTCAGGATCAGACTGTTGTCGTTCCCTCCGTTGACGTACACGTGCAGACCCTGCGCATCCGTGGTTCCGATAAAGTCCGTTCCCGGCGTTGTGCCGGCGTTCCCCGAGAGACTCCACGCGCTGTCGCTCACGTTGATTGCAGAGGAGCCCCAGTCGAGCGTGACCTGCGTGCCGGAGACCGAGACGACGGTCAGAACGTCGCCGACGATTCCGGCACTGTCCGGAAGGAGGTATCGGATGTCGGCCGACTGACCCCGTGCCTCGAACGACGAGTAGTTCGTTCCGTTCGGGAAATTGCCGGTGGTGTTGTTCGCCTCGTAGAAGCGGATCTGTGAAGCGCCGTTGTTGTTGTTGGCAAGCCAGAGATCAGTGTTGCCGAAGACGGCGACCTCGTCGGCGGTGACGGTCATATCGAAGTTGCCCGACTGATTGCCGAGGAAGCCGAACGAGCTTGCCCCGTTGAGCGTCAGTTCCCGTCCCCCCGGAATTGCCGAGAGTCGACCGTTGATGACGTTCCCCGAACCCCCTCCGATGGCGCTTCCGGCCGAATTGTCGCCGATCTGTCCCCCGCTCCCCCCGGCGATCGTGGCCACCCAACTGCCGGCGCCGATTGCATTGCTCCCCCCTCCTATCGTCGTCTGCCACGATCCGTCACCTATCGAGTTGTTCGTCCCGCCGCTGATCACCGCATGTCCGGCACCCGATGCGATGCTATGTCCGGACCCGCCGGAGATCACGGCATTCGACACTGCAATGGAGTTGTTCTCTCCACCCGCGATTACGCTCTCAGCCG
>CAMLOB010000121.1 GCA_946481475.1 uncultured Chlorobiota bacterium
AGATCTCGTCATCGACGCCGGAGGAGCCGAGGCTGGCGCCGAACCGGTCGTCCCAGTACTCATCTCCCGGAGCTGACGAGCGGGCGGCAAAGGGGAGGGAGGGGGTCCCGGGACCGACATCGAATGCTCCGTCCGCCTCGGAAGAAAATGCCGACCGCTTCAACGTTCCGTCCGGATTCAGATACTGTTCGATCTTCGGGTGCTGCGGAGTTCGATCCTGTGCCTGAAGCATTCCCGGCAACAGAAACAGGGAGTATCCGAGAATCGCAAACGGGAGAAGTGTGCGAATGGGAAAGGCGTTGCCTGATTTCATAGCGTCGTCAATTTGATTTTGAACGATTCAACAGTTAGCAAAGTCGTGCCGGACGATGAGAGTGATCCCGATACGGATAGCGGATCGGCGAAAGCGCCATGTCTCGTGCAAACTCTCCCGATAAATTCGGGGAGGCTCCTTTCTGTTCCATTTTTTCCGCCGTTATATTTTCGGAGTAAGATAAGATGATGCGAGACAACTTCAGAGATCTTCTCCCGAGTGTGGAGGCTCGGGAAGATTCGAAGCTGGTGAAGGGAGGGTGATAACCGGGGCATCGGGCGTTTCGTCAGGGGAAGAGGGGGGGTCGGTTAAAGGGAACAATATGCCATGCCCTCCCGTTCCCCTTTCATGCGATAACCGGGTATCGACATAAGGACGATTCTGGAAGAACGGAGAGAAGAACAATGATCGGGACGTCCCGTTACTTCCGGATCAACTTTCCGGTAAGGACCGTTCTTCCGGCTGTCAGGCGCACGACATACGCTCCGCTCGGGACGGATTGATCCGGTTCCCAGAGAATGCGGTGATCTCCCGCCGGAAGCCGGTTGTCGATCAGGCGGGCCACCCGTTTCCCTTCCACATCGAACAGATCGAGCGATACGTGATCGGTCGCCGTCGTCTGAAACCGGATCATCGTTCCGTCGGTGAAGGGATTCGGACTGCTCTCTTCAAGCGTCATCCGTACCTGGCCGGCTCCGGTCTCTACCGACAGGACCGGGTCGGCATAGATGCCGAAGTAGAAGGAGGATTTTCCTCCGGCCTCACCGAACGCTCCGGCGACGTAGACGCTCTTCTCCTCGACATCAACGACGTAGACGTAGCTGTTGACGCCGCTGCCGAGATTCTGCCAGCTCTCTCCGTTCCACCGGCCGACATAGTGAACCGAATCGCTGTGATTTCCCGTGGTGGTGAAGTTCCCTCCTGCGTAAATGTAGCGTCCGTCGGTCGAGAGGGAACTGACCATCGGGAGGAAATGATCGTCGAGGCCGGTCCCCACTCCTGTCCACTCTCCCCGCTCAAGATCCCAGGCGACGATTCTCTTTGCGGGCATGGTCCCGGCCGAGTCGAAACTTCCTCCCACATAGACCTTGTTCTCTTTCAGGATCATGTCCCACACCACTTCATCGACTCCTTCCCCCAGCGTCATCCACTCGCCGTCTTTCCACAGGGCGATGTTCAGCGCATCCCGGGCCGGTCCGCTCAGCAGGTTCCCCGCCCCCAGAAAACGGCCACCCACGTAGACGTCGTCCCCGTGGGGGAGGATGGCGAAGACCTGTCCGTTAATTCCCCGTCCGAGCGATTCCCACGTATCGGTTGCGCTGTTCCAGCGGACGATGCTGTAGGCGGGGATTCCTCCGGCGGTGGTGAAGTCACCACCGAGATACACGTAGTCGCCGTCAAAAGCAAATTCCGAGACGAAGTCGTTTCCGTCGGGATTCAGAGGAGAACCTTTCGATCCGAGCGTCGACCATTCGTTTGTGATCCGGTTCCACCGGACCACGTTCTTCGATTGCAGGCTCCCGACACCGTCGAACTGTCCGCCGACGTAAACCCAGTCGCCGTGAACCGCCAGAGAGAAGACGTTCCCTGAAAACTTCCCGGGCACCAGTTCCCACTTGCTCCCGTTCAGGTAGGCCAGACGATTTCCTTTCCCTTCTCCCGGCTGATTGAACACCCCTCCGACCCATATATCCCCTTCGGCCGCGTCGAGTGCGAAGATGTTGTTCCCGGTGCCGCTTGCCAGACTGTACCAGCGGAGCCCGTCCCAGCGGGCGATACCGTCGGCCGGTTGTCCTTCGGCTCGGGTGAAGGAGCCGGCTGCATAAACGCCGCCGTCGTAGTATTCCATCGCATTGACGAATCCGTTGACTCCCTGACCGAGGCGGCTCCAGGTCAGTGTGTTGTATTTCGGATCTCCCGGAAATTCATACCAGCGGGCGACGTAGCGGACGGCGACCGGCGAGGTGGTGTAGTCTCCCGGATATGCCGAGAGGAATGTCCCTCCGACATAGAGCTCATTTCCCCGCACCGTCAGCGAGCGGACGACATTGTCCACGCCGTTCCCTTCAAGGCGTTCGACGTTGTCCGGCTCTCCGTTCTGTCCCATTATCCAGAAGAGGCCCGAGAGTCGCGTCCAGGTCGTCGTGTCGGGTCGCCACCGGGCGATATTGCTGACGATGGTGTCTCCGGCCTGAGTGAATCCTCCGGCGACGAAGACGGAACTGTCCATCACGGCGATGGCGTTGACGAATCCCTTGACTCCTCCGTCGAGTTCATGCCATTCCCCACCGTCCCACCGGGCGATGCTTGCAGCCGCTACGCTTCCTGCCGAACTGAAGCTCCCCCCGACATAAATACCGTCCGGTCCCTTCGCAATCGCGTTGACCGTCCCCTGAATACCGCTGTCGAGCGGGAACCATCGCTTTGCAAGCACATTGTATCCGGCGATGTTCTCCATCGGCCGACCGTCGACCCTGTCGAAGACGCCGCCGACGTAGATGTTGTCGCCGTCGACACAGATCGCGTTGACGCTGGCAAAGCCGCTTGTCGCGGAGATGTCGCCGATGCCGTACCATTCTCTTCGCTGAATATCGTATGCGCCGATATTCATCATGGCCCGTCCTCCTCCGGAGTCGAATTGTCCTCCGGTATAGAGAACCCCATAGAGAATTGCCATGGCATTGACGAAGCCGTTGACGCCGTTCTGGACGCCGGGACCGATGCCGACCCGACCCCATGCCTCTCCGTTCCAGACGGTCATGTTGTTGAGGTCGAGTTCCCCCGCACGTCTGAAGGCGCCTCCGATGTAGAGGTTCTTGCCGTCGGTCGTCATGGCGAAGATTTCGTCGTCGACGCCCGAAGAGCCGGGGGCTCCGCCGAAACGATCATCCCAATAAATGTCATCCGGGGATGAAGCGGGACGGGCCAGGAAAGGGGAAGGAAGTTCCTGCAATGACCCCCGATTCCCGTCGATGCCGGATGGAGGGGCCGGACTTCTGAACGTTCCGTCGGGGTTCATCAGTTGTTCGATCTTCGGATGCAAAGGAGGGTGTTCCTGTGCAGTGACCGAAAGCGTTCCGCAGCAAAGGAAGAGTGCAAGTGAACAAACAAAACGAATGTAGAAGCTGTTGCCGATGCTCATGGTCTTTGTTGAGGTTGCGGTGAAGTCTGATGATTGTTTTCCTATCTGACCGGAAAGAGTATTTGAATATAAACGGTTGAACGCTAAAGAATGCCGGATGGATGTTCCCGCCGATACGCGATGGACACATCGACTAATGTCTGACAACCACCGAGCCGCTCTGTATGGTCCCGTCTCCGGTCAACTTCCATGTGTAGAGACCGGAGGGGAGACTTTCAGCGCTCCACATAATCTCATGTCGTCCTTCGGCCAGAATCCCCTCGTGCACAACCGCCGTCTGTTCTCCGGAAACACTGTAGAGAGCCAGACGAAGGTATCGGGCGTCCGGCAGGTCGAGTGAGAACCGGGCCGAGTTGACGACCGGATTGGGGAGGAGGGTGATGCCGATGCCGACCTCGGCCGTGGCCGATGCGCGGCTTCGTGCGGCGTTCTCCGGATGTATCGGAACAATTCCGTTCCCCGGCTTTGTCCAGCGTCCCAGATTCAGAGACGACTTCGCGCCGGCATAATCGAAGAATCCTCCGACGAAGACTTCATTCCCCTCCACGGTGACCGCAAGGCCGATTGTCGTCTTCGATTCCGATTGCAGACCGCTCCCGAGTCCGACCCACGACGTACCGTCCCACCGGGCGACATGCGATGTGAATTCTATGCCGCTGACGGTGAAGTCGCCGACGGCGTAGACCCCGTTCGGACCGACGGCGAGTGCCCGGACGAAACCGGTCATTCCCGCACCCATGGCGTACCACTCCGTCCCATCCCACCGGGCGATATGTCCCACTCCCTCGACGTTGCCGGCCCGGCTGAAATTCCCTCCGACGTAGAGGTTCCCCTGATCGTCGGCCGCCAGGGCCATCACTTCGTTGTTGATCCCCCGTCCCAGAGCGGACCAGTTCGTTCCGTCGAATCGGGCGATGTTGTTTGCCCGGACCGATCCGGCCGCCACGAACGTTCCGCCGATGTAGACATCCTCACCGGAGACCGCCACGGCGTTGACCCGCGTGTTGAAGCTGCTGCCGCCGATACCCCCTCCGAGGGGAGACCAGGTCTGCGTCGCCTCGTCCCATTTGGCGATGCGGTTCGCAAGTTCGCCGCCGGCCCGGATGAACTCGCCGCCGACGTACAGTTTTCCGTCGGCTGCATCGAGTGCGTAGACTGTGGAGACTGAATCATACGGGCCTCCCTGACCGTTGAGTCCGATCCCCTCATCCAGTGGAGCCCAGGAAGTCCCGTTCCACCGGGCGACGTTGTTGGCCCGGACCCCTGCAGCGAAGTCGAAGCGTCCGCCGACGTAAACGTTCGGGCCGTCAACCGTGATGGCGCGGACGAAGGGGAGGAGGGTTGTCGAGATTGCCGAATCGATGGCGATGCCTCCTCCGAGAGGAGACCAGACCCGGGTCTGACGATTCCAGCGGGCCAGCGAGTTTGTCTTGACCAGGCCGACGGTGGAGAACCGTCCGCCGATATAGAGATAATCGTCGGTGAGAGCAACCGCATAGACCGGCCCGTTGACTCCTCCGCTTCCCGTACTCCCCTCGATTCCCTGATTCAGCGGCTTCCAGGTCTGCATCGACACGTTCCAGAGAGCGACGCCTGCTGCTGTGGCCGGACCGGCGATCCTGAACGGACCGCTCATGTAGACCTTCTCTCCGTTGGAGACGATCGACCAGACGATGCCGTCGGTTCCGTTGTTTGCTCCCTGTCCCAGCGGACGCCATGCCCCTTCGTCCCAGACCGCCACGTGATTCGGCTCGTCGCCGGAAGGGGTGCGGAATGATCCCGAGGCGTAGATCCGTTCGCCGTCGACGTAGAGAGAGCGGACCGTATCGGTCGACCCTTCGCCAAGGGTATACCACCGTTGCAGAAGCCCGGCCCAGACGGCGATGTTGTTTGCCTGCTGTTCCCCGACCCGGTCGAAATTCCCGCCGATATACACATCGGCCCCTTTGACCTGCATCGTGAAGATGTCGACCTTGCCGGAGTTGACCTGCGGCATGCTGCCGACCGGGAGCCAGATGCTTCCGTTCCATCGGGCAAGTCCGTTCAGGGTTTCGTTGCCGGAGACGACGAAGCGTCCGGCGGCGTAGATTCCGTCGAAGCCGAAATCGATTGCCCGGACCGTTCCCATGTCGGTCGGCTGCCGGTCTCCGGCCCCTTCAAGTCCGGCTCCCATCGCTTTCCAGGAGTTCCTGCTCCAGACGGCGATATTCCGTGCAAAGAACTGCGTTCCGGCTGTGATCCCGGTTCCGACCGAGTCGAAATCTCCGCCGACATAGACATCCGAACCTTCAACGGCGATGGCATAGACGGTACCCGGGGCAGGCAGATCCCACTCGTCCCACGAGTCGACACCCCCGCCGACGCCGTTCCATTTCAGTCCGTCCCATCGGGCAAGGTTGTAGACCAGAAGTGTTCCGGCCGAGTCGAACCGGCCTCCGACATAGACATCATCTCCGTCGACCGTAATCGCATAGACCGTTCCGTCAACTCCGTTGTTCTCATTCTCTCCTACCGAATGCCACCGGCTGCCGTCCCAGCGGGCGATGTTCCGCGCTTCGACACCCCCGATCGTCGTGAACGATCCTCCCACGTAAATGTCGTCGCACCCGGAGAGGGCGACAACGCGAATCGAGCCGATGGTGCCGGCGGCTCCGAATCCTGCGTCCCAGTGGACATCATCCGGAAACGGGATCGGAGGGGGGGCCGAGAGGGGAGTGACCGGATCGGTGTCCCTGACAAAGCGGGGCGTTCCGTCCGGATCCAGAACGACACGCCACCCTTCGGCGTTGAAGCTCTCCTGCACAGGAGTCTTGCCGGAAATGTAGCCGTGCTCATCAACAAGGTGATCCAGACTCTGGGCCGATAGATTCCCGTTTGCCGAGAGGATACCGAGACCGAGTCCGAGGAGAGTGAAGCAGATGGTCTTTATCGTTGACATAACAATTCAAGGTTCAAGTTCTCTGTTGCTGGCTGCGATTACGTGTGATCCCTGTTGATTCCCGTTCAATCCGAAAGTCGTCGGCAAGGCTATTGCAGAACGAGCTGCAGTATCTCCGTCCGTTCGCCGCAGCGAATCCGGACGAAGTAGATGCCGTCCGGATGGCCGGAGCCGTCCCACTCCAGCCGGAGCGATTCACTACGAACCGGTCCGCTGTGCAGCAGGGCCGTCTCTCTTCCAAGCGCGTCGACAATCGTCACGGTCGCCTCTGCGTTCCGGTTTGCCGGACTCAGTCCGGAGATCGTGATGCCGGTCCGATCCCGGAACGGATTCGGCGTGGCCTGCAGGAGCGGTCCGGTTTCCCCGGCGACATAGTCATCGGTTCCGAGCACGAAGGGGAACCAGACGGCGATGTTCACCGAAGGGACTTCTCCGGCGGTGGTGAAGTCGCCGGCGATCACCACTTTGTCGTCGTCTGCGGCCAGTCCTTTTACTGAGGGGAGATAACCGCTGAGTCCGCCGCCGACCGGTGCCCAGCTTCCGCTCCACATCACGATGTAGCCGGCAGGGATTCCTCCGGCCAGAGTGAACTCTCCGCCGATATAGATTCTCTCGTCAACCGCCTCGATGGCGTTGACGATCGTTGTGGTCACTCCTTCGGTCACACCGTCTTCCATCCCCTGCCAGGCGTTCCCGTTCCAGAACCCGATGTGGTCCAGTTGCTCTCCTCCGGCTTCGGTAAAGGTTCCGCCGATGTAGATGTTCCCGTCATCGCTCCGTGTGATGGCGTGAACCGATCCGTTCGTCCCCCCACCGATTGCGCTCCATGCATTGCCGGAAAGGGAGTAGAGAGCGAGGTTCGAGGCCGGGGTCGATCCGGCTGCGGTGAATGCTCCGCCGACCCACAGATCCCCGTCGACAAGTTCAAGTGCATGGACCGGACCGTTGACGCCCGAACCGAGAGCGGACCACGTGTTGCTCTGCTTGTCCCACCGGGCGACATTCATGACTCCCGTGGTCCCGGCCTGCGTAAACTCGCCGCCGACGTAAACGAACCGTCCGTCACTCACGATGGTGTGGACCGTTCCATTGACTCCCGCTCCGAGTCCGCGCCAGAGTTTCGTGGTATGATTCCAGACGGCGATGTGGGGAGTGGCGGCCGAACCCGAGCCCGCCTGCATGAACTCCCCTCCGAAATAGATATCGTCCCCGTCGGCCGCCACGGCGTTGACCGGTCCGTCGGTTCCGTCCTCCAGAGGCTGCCACTGACCTCCGTCCCACCAGGCTGCGTGACGGGCGGCCGTCGATCCGGCCGTGGTGAATGCTCCGCCGACGTAGAATCCGTTGCCGACCAGGGCAACTCCTCGCGACTCATCGTTCAATCCATGAGATTCAGCGGTGCGGAGCGGTCCCCATTGGTTGAAGTCCCACTCGGCGACGAATGGCGATTCGATACCGTCGGCATTCCGGAATTCTCCTCCAACACAGAGGCGTTCGTCGCAGGAGGCGATAGCGTAGACCGTCTGATCGACCCCTTCTTCCAGAGATATCCAGTTATTCCCTCTCCACAGGGCGATCCGGTTTGCATCCGTGTCTCCGGCCCGCGTGAACGCGCCGCCGACATACAGATCCTTCTCGCGCAGTTCCAGTGCGTAGACGATGTCGTTGGTCCCGGTTCCGAGCGAACTCCAGTTCCCGGTCACGCGATTCAACGCCGCCACGTGCGGAGCGCTGACGCCTCCGGCTGTGGTGAACTCTCCCCCGGCGTAGACGGTGGTGTCCTCAACCGCCATTGTCCGGACCGTACCGTTGACTCCTGTGCCGAATCGTTGCCACTGATTGGTCAGCAGGTTGTAGCGGACAATGTTGTTTGCGTCGATGTTCCCGGCTCGGGCGAATGTTCCGCCGATATAGAGCCAGTCACCCTGCAGTTCAAGATCGTAGATGGGGCCGTCGGTCCCGTTATCTATCGGGGTCCACTCCCGGGTGAAGGTATTCCAGCGTGCAAGGTTGCTTGCCTGTACTCCACCGGCCGAGGTGAATTCTCCGGCAATAAAGATTTCGCTGCCGAAGACGACCACGTCCCGGACAACCGGATCGGTCCCTCCGACTCCTCCGCCGACCGATACCCACTCGGTCCCGTTCCAGCGGGCCAGACCGTTGACTTCCGTGCCGTCGAACCTCGTGAACGCTCCGGCTGCGTAAACGTCGCTGCCGTTGGTCACCACTGCGTGAACGATGCCGTCGGCCCCTTCCAGCAGACCCTCGCCGAGCACCGACCACGTTCCGCCGTCCCAGCGGGCTACGTAGTTGTTCGGTGAGGATTGAGGGCCGGAAAACTGTCCGCCGATATACATATCGCAATCTCCCGCCCCGATTGCGAAAACGGTGCCGGTGGCTCCATACCATCCGAATCGCTGGTCCCAGCGTCCGACCTGTGCATACGTTGTACAGGTGGTAAGAACCACAAGAATTGTCGCAACAGTGGCGACGACTGTTCGCCGGGCGGCGGTCGTGAACAGTTCCGTAAAGAAGTTGTATACGAACATTGTCATGATTCGAGCGGGGAAAGTTCTCTATGTTTGCTTCCTTGTATCACTCTCTGTATAACACCGGAGCGGGTGTCCGGATCACGTATAGGACTCTGCGGGTCGAGTTTCTGTTACGTTCTTTTGAAGTCGCGGTCAGTGATTGTCTGAATATCATCCCGATGGCCGTTATCTGCAAAAGGGGGACATGTGTGGTTCCCCCGAA
>CAMLOB010000122.1 GCA_946481475.1 uncultured Chlorobiota bacterium
GTCAGGAAGGTTTCGGGTATCCCCTCGGGATAGACCTTGACGCCACGATTGGTAATCATCTTCAGCCGGATTCCCTCCCCGGCATTCTCCCGGAGTCCCTTCCCCAGTCTCTCCGGATTCCGGTCCCCTTCGTGCCAGTCGAGAAAGACATCGATACCGACAAGCTGTTTTTCGGCCCGGGGAATCGACGGGATATCGATCACAATTCCCTTGCTCTCGCCGAACTCGGCCGGCTGAAGATGTTCCGGTTTCCGTCCCAGTCGTTCGATCACCGCATCGGCAAACTCGATCGTTCCGACCCGTTCCCGACTCTTCCCCTCACGCCAGATATCGCCGGTATGAATCCCTTCCTCCAGCGTCCGCAACCAGGCGTTGGCGATCCGGGCGGCAACGTCCCCTTTCCCCAGGTGGACCAGCATCATCGTTGCGGCCGAGAGGAGACCGGAGGGATTGGCGATGTTCTGTCCGGCAATGTCCGGCGCCGAACCGTGGACCGCCTCGAACATCGAGACGGTGGGGCCGATGTTGGCCGATCCGCCGAGACCGACCGAACCGGAGACCTGCGAAGTGATGTCCGAAAGGATGTCGCCGTACAGATTGAGCGTGACGACCACATCGAACTTCTCCGGATTCGTCGCCAGCCGGGCAGCCCCGATATCGATGATGTAGTGGTCGGCCTCGATCTCCGGATACTCCATGGCCACCTCGTTGAAGACCTGATGGAAGAGTCCGTCGGAGAGCTTCATGATATTATCCTTCGTCATGCAGGTCACCCGCTTCCGTCCGTAGGCGCGGGCATACTCGAAGGCATAGCGGACGATCCGCTCGGTGCCGGGACGGGAGACGAGCTTCAGCGTCTGGTAGACCTCGTTGGTCTGGCGATGTTCGATGCCGGCGTAGAGATCTTCCTCGTTCTCGCGCACGATCACCAGATCGATCCCCGGAAACTGCGACTCGACGAAAGGGGTCAGCGTCTTCGCCGGACGAACGTTTGCAAAGAGATTGAACGACTTGCGGATCGTCACGTTCAGACTTTTGTAGCCTCCCCCCTGAGGGGTCGTGATCGGGGCTTTCAGGAAAGCCGAATTCGCGCGAATCGTCTCCCACGCATCGTCCGGAATGCCGGAGGAAATTCCTTTCAGATAGACCGCCTCGCCGATATCGATCACATCGTAATGCAGGCCCGCATCGGCCGCATCCAGAATGCGAAGTGTGGCTTCCATAATCTCCGGACCGATCCCGTCGCCATACGCAACGGTGACCGGGATGCGTCCTTCGGTCTGCAGCTCTTTGTTTTCGGTTTCGGCCATATTCTGTGCGGTCTCCATGAACTTTGTTTGCGATGTTGTTTGAATGTATGCGCTTCGATTCCGGTGATCCGTCATCGGGAGGCGGTGGTCCGCAATAATACGTACCCCACGATTCCGGCAACCAACGAGGCGGCTAAAATACCGATCTTTGCCTGCGTAACCATCAACGGATCGTTAAAGGCCAGCGTGGTGATGAACAGCGACATCGTAAAACCGATGCCGGCAAGCCATCCGGCTCCGTAAATCTGCTTCCAGCCGATCTCCGAAGGCTTCTCCGCAACCCCGAACCTGACGGCAAGCCATGTGGCGAGCGTGATGCCGATCTGCTTGCCGAGCACCAGTCCGACCATTACGCCGAGTGCAACCGGACTGAGGAGGGCTGCAAGAATATCTCCTTCCAGTACCACCCCGGCGTTGGCCAGTGCGAAGA
This sequence comes from uncultured Chlorobiota bacterium, assembly GCA_946481475.1. Next base: position 1,741 of record CAMLOB010000122.1, read on the forward strand.
CCGGCATGATGCCGAAAGCCACCCAGGGATGAAGCCCGTGCTCCAGCCGATGAGCCGGAGACTCCACGAAGTCACACGCATCTTCAATCGCCTGAACAGCTCCCCGCTGATAATCGTTCATCACCATGTCGGAATTCTCGGCTCCCCCCTTGCGAAACTCTTCAAGAAATCGTTTTACCTTCACAACGAATTCCTCTCCGTCGATACGGGTACGGGTCGGGATGGTCATCGCGCAGAGGATGCCGGCAATCGTCGCGTGGACTCCAGATTTCAGGAAGGCTATCCACAGACCTGTTCCCAGAAGCACATAGATCGGCAACCGACGGATACCGAGCCGGTTGGCCAGGATCAGGCCGAGCAGAAAGATCACCCCGATCCCGAGTGCGGTCAACGAGAGTTGTGACGTGTAGAACAGGGCGATGATCAGAACCGCACCGATATCATCAACGATTGCAAGAGCGGTGAGAAAGACCTTCAGAGAGACCGGAACACGCTTGCCGAGCAGGGCAAGCACGCCGAGAGCAAACGCAATGTCGGTGGCGGCCGGAATCGCCCATCCGGCGGCACCCGGCGTGCCGGCATTGATCATAAAATAGATGCACCCCGGCAACGCCAGTCCTCCGAGCGCAGCGGCAATCGGCAGGGCAGCCTTGCGCGGACTGGAGAGCTCCCCCACAAGTACTTCCCGTTTGATTTCCAGACCGACGACAAAGAAAAAGACGGCCATCAGACCGTCATTGATCCAGAGGATCAGAGGCTTGCTGATCGCTCCGGTCTCCGGTCCGACAGTAATGACCGTGTTCCAGAGAGCGGCGTAGGAATCGCCCCAGGAGGAGTTGGCCCAGATGAGAGCGATCACCGTACAGGCGATCAGAAGGATTCCTCCGGCGGCCGAGTTGTGAACAAATTCCTGGAAGGGAAGGAGCACCCGCTCGAGCGGCGTCGGCGGTGCGACCTGCGGTTTTCTGTGCGGCATAGGGGACATCTCCGTAGTGAACGATAACGATACTCTCGGAAAATCCTTCCCCGCTTCAACAGAGAGTCAAAGGATTTCTCGGGAGAACCACTAAGTCCGGTACGAATGCCGACCACGTGAATATAACCAACGGATGAGGCTTTTCGGTTCCCTTGCCGACCATTCGGGTCAGAAGTTCTTCCCTTCATCTTTCACCTGTGTCCTCCCCCCGAAACGGGTCGGCATTTCTCCGACCCGTTTTTGCTCGTGTACCGATGCGTGATCTTGCGCCACCACTTGCGCATAGAGAGAAGAGAACGGCCAGGCCGTGATCCCGTGAAGCAGGATGCTGAACAGCACCGTCACAACCGCAACGCCCGAAATCATCTCGGCCTCCGGCAATCCGGATTCCTCCAGCACGAGAAGGGCAAAGATAATCGTGGCAATGCCCCGGGGTCCGAACCATCCGAGAAACAGGTGGGTAGCCGGACGCAGATGCGTTCCGAGAAGACTGAGAGAAACCGGCACCATCCGGATAACGGTAAGGCTCAGAAGGGCATATCCGATGATGCGCAGACTGCCGATATCGATATGGGTGATCGCTTCCGGCAGCATTGCCGCACCGAGAAGAGTAAAGACCAGCAGACTGAGGAACTGCCCTTCGGCCTCGGCGAACCGGTGAAGTTTTTCCACCAGTCTCCTGTGACGGGCCCCGATCGTCAATCCGGCGGTGAAGGCGGCGATAAATCCGTTCCCCCCGACGATAGAGGCAAGCGACCAGGCAACCAGCGCCAGGGCAATCAGGGCAAGACGCTGGAACTCCTCATTCATCAGTCCGCGGTTGCGGCACAGGGCAATCAGCCCCCCACCCGACCAGGCCGTCACGATCCCGACGACCGGTCCCAGCACCAACTGCTTCGCAACGAACAACGTCCAGAAGCCCGCCCCTTCCCCTTCGATGCGAGCCCCGGCGGACCAGAGAAGAATCATGATTACCGGAACCGCAATACCGTCGTTCAGTCCGCTCTCTACGTTCAACGCCTGTCGTATCCTGACCGGAATCCGTTGCATCGTCACCACGGCCTGACCGAGGGCGGCATCGGTGGGGGCAAGAATTGCCGCGAGGATCGCGACGTTCCGGAAACCGAGGTCCGGAAAAAGGAGAAGTCCGACACCGAAACCGGCCAGAATCGTCAGGGGAAGACCGAGAGCAAGAAGTCTGATCGGAAGCGTATGTTCCCCCCGCAACCTCCGGATATCTATGCGGGAAGCGTCGGTAAACAGGATCAGCACCAGCGTCAGCTCCGCCAGATTCATCACGATATCGCTGCCGACGGCGATCTCCGTCAGACCGAAGCCGGACGGACCGAGCAGAAAGCCGAGGGATGTGAAGACCATCGGAGCGGTGATCGGGCTTCGGTCGAGTCTTCCCGAGAGGAGACCGAAGGCGATGACGGCAAGGGAGAGAACGAGAATGATGTCGATGTGGTTCATTGGCGGCTCTTGCAGTCGATCAGCGTGGCGGAACCATCAACCCTGTCACTCCATCCACTTCGGCACCTCCGGCTCCGGTTTCCTGAGGAGAACCTCTCCATCCCTGACGACAACCTCGTACGTCTTCAGCCTTGCATTCCCCCCTTCCAGACATTCGCCCGTTCGTATATCGAACTTCCATCCGTGCATCGGACAGGTAACGCAGCCTCCCTCGACGTTCCCTTCGTGCAACACGGGATATTTCTGGTGAGGACAGATATTGTTGATCGCATGGATCTCTCCGTCAATCTGAAAGAGAGCGATCTCGATCCCGTTATCGAGCTGGAATCGCTTGCCGAAACGCTTCGGCAGAGAAGAGAGAGAGCAGAGAGAGATGAAGTCGGACATGAATGATAGTTGCTTGTGATGTCTGTGTTGTTGTCGGTACGGGCCGGCGGTCGGCTTTGAGCTTTGAGCGGTCAGCTTTGAGCTTTGAGTAGTCGGCTTTGAGCTTTGAGCGGTCGGCTTTGAGCTTTGAGCAGTCGGCTTTGAGCTTTGAGCGGTCGGCTTTGAGCTTTGAGCGGTCGGCTTTGAGCTTTGAGCAGGCATTGGGTCTCACTACCCTTCGTCCCCCATACCCTGGCCCCCGTACCCTGCCCCCCGTACCCCGTCCCCCTGTCCTCCTTCAAACGGTATCCCTTCAAACCCCTTCTTTCCCGGGACCAAGCGGACCATGTCGGTGAAGGCGTCGTGCTCGAAGCAGAGAAGCCAGTTCCGTTCGTATGCCTCCGGGATAAATGTCTTCTTTTCTTCGAGTGTGGTAAGAGGGAAGTTATCATATCCCATGATGTACGGATAGCTGATGTGGGCCGATGTCGGCATCAGGTCGGCCGGATAGACGAGACCGCCGGAATCATCCCGGACAATCACCATCTGCATCCCTCGCGTGTGACCGTTCACTCTTCGAAGCTCGATCCCCGGAAAAAGCTCGCCGTCGCCGTCGAGCACTTCCATCAGACCGTGCTCAACCACCGGCTCCCAGTTTTCCGGCATGAAGCTGGCCCGGTCCTTGTCGGTCGGGTTGCGCCCCCATTCCAGTTGTTCCTTCTGTATGTAGTGCCGTGCGTTCGGAAAAAGGGGAACAATCGCACCGGTATCATTGATAATGGTAGAGCCTCCGGCATGATCGAAATGGAGATGCGTGTAGATGAAGTCGGTCACATCCTCCGGCGCCAGATCGTGCGCGGCAAGTCCGTCACGAAGCGTGAAGACGTTGTGATCCAGCGCATAGATCTTCTCCAGTTTCTCATCCATCTTGTGTCCGCACCCGGCATCGACAAGGATGGTCTTTCCCTCCCCACGGATCAGCAGCGCGCGGGCGGCCATGGCAATCCGGTTCTGCTCATCGACGTGTGGGTAGGCACGTGACCAGAGGTTCTTCGGCACAACGCCGAACATCGCCCCGCCGTCGAGAGCAAAACGACACGTCTCGATCAGGTCGACTCTGTAAGATCCTATCTGCATATCCCTCATAGTTATCGTTCCGGAATCTCCTCTTCTCGGAAAGAGGGGAAAAGTAGGAAGAATCGGCAAGCTGAGGAAGGCGGGATTGGCGGTTCGGAACCGGTCAGGTTATATTTGATCGTGCGTTACCGTTTCCGTCCATATCTCCGGAGAAGTACAATGTCGAAATCTACGTTCTCTCTACTGATTCTTCTGCTGACCTGCGGAGGTATTCTCGGATCGTGCAGCGAGCAAAAAGGAGAGGAGGAAAAGCCGCCGGAACCCATCAAGGTGAAGGAGATTGCTCTTGCCGTCGAGGAAAACGACACGACCGGAAGAGAGGTGGAAAGCCTGAAACCGACCGACAACCCGTTTCACGCCATTATCCGCCTGAACAAATCGGGATCGGGAGATACGGTCAGGATGGAGTTTGTCGCCATCGGCGCCGACAGCGGAAGAGACTACACGATTCTGACCAAAGAGTACACAGTCGGCGGCATCAACAATCAGGTCGACTTCAACCTCTCTCTCCCCCGTCCCTGGCCTCTCGGCCCGTATCGCATCGACGCCTATCTGAACGATTCCCTCTCGATGTCGAGAGAGTTCGAGGTGCGGGAGTAGGAGGAGACAAGGGCTCCAGCCTCTTTGTAACAGGTTTTGCTCTTTGGTAGGAACGGGGTATCTTTGCCCCGCAATTATCCTTACTCAATCATTTTCTCGACATCACCGCATGCAGGAATCGATCACCGGTCCCGACAGGTCCTTCTATTCTTTTACATCATACCACAACCGTTTTCGCCGCATCCTCTCAGGGGGAAAAAGATCCCCCTTCGGTTTGAAGTTTCTTCTTTGCACACTCTTTCTTTGCAGCGGTGTACAGGCCGGTGCGCAGGACTTCTGGAAACACTTCCTTCGCCCGGATGTCGGAGCGGCTCTCTACTTCTATAACCTCTCGGATACCGGCGGCGTCGATGAATACAACCTTGTCCATCTCGGGGCTCTGTTCGGACTGAACCTTCCGATTGTTCCGATAGCCGACAACCTTGCATTCGGTCTGAACCCGAGCCTCGGGTTCAGTGCGCAACTGACCGGTTACGGAGAAAGTGGAGTATTCGCATTGGAAGTTCCGGTCTACGCAACGCTGAAGTACAACACCGACGCCACCTGGAAAGGGTCGAAGTCGCCCGTAGGATTTTCGGCCGGAATCGGTGCCCAATCCAGCAATCTGATCTTCCTGAACTCCGGCATCACCGCATCTTATCTGGTGCCGAGCTATCAGTTGGAAGTCAACATGGGGTCGCGTCGCGGAGACGGAGGGTTATACAAGCTGCGATGGACCTCCTACATCGGTTCGCATGAAGAGCCGCTGGAAGAGTTTGACGACGAACCGATTGTCTTCAAACAGTTTGCACTCCACCTTCTGTGGGTACCGGGCTACTGAACATTGCCGGACATTGATGCCGTTTCCGGAATACTCTCCTTCAATAAACATCTTGCCGCTCAATTCACTGTATATCATAGTCATTGTAATCGCCAACGCCAAACGAATGAAAACCTTACATCACTTTTTTGCCGCTCTGACCAGTCTTCTGCTCCTGATTCCGTCGGCTGCCCCGGCCCAGGATTCGTGGAGCATGGAACTGGACACGGAATTGAAGAACCCGGTCATGTCGGAGAACGGACATTATCTGGTCTACGGAAACGATGATACCGAAAGTGCCGAGTGCGTCGATGCGAAGACCGGAACGAAACTCTGGTCAAGAGAACTGAAGGATTTTGACAAATGGGAGATTCTCCGCTTCGTCGGCGACAGCGTGGTGCTTGTAGGACAGGAGAATCGTTATGAATTCCTCCGGTCAAGCGACGGAACGGTTCTGAAAACTCTGCCGATCATCGGCAAGGACTGGGACGATCTGGAATGGCAGAAGCAGGCCGAGGAGAAGATGGAACCGGTTCGCCCATACTATCGCGCGAACATCGGCATCTACTATTTCGACGACGGGACGCAGATCGTCGATCTCGAAAAACAGGAGATCATCATGGAGAGCGAGGACACGCCCTCGAAACTTCAGTACAAGGACTGGGGGAACGCGATGATGATTCTGCCCCGGGGGGGAACCGACTCGATCTGGATCATCGATTTCGAAAAACGGGAAGTCGTCTTCCGCGGATCTACCGACGACTACGACCTGAACACCGATCTCTATCAACCCTTCGCCATGAACGAGAACGAGATCCTGCTGTTCAACGAGAAGAACATCACGAGCATCGACATCAAAGGAGGGACGGTCAACTCGGTCATGGAAGTCGATACGGACGATGCCGACTTCTTCTTTACGTCCGATCTTCCGGACGGATCATACCTGATTGCAAGCGAGGACGATGTCCAGTCGTTCTACCGCACAAAAGACGGAACGCTTCTGTGGCAGACGCCGGAGGACACGATCCCCGGCATTGTCGAGCAGTTGATCGATCTGGGGAAGGAGCAGGCGCTGCTGCTGACCTACCACGACCGCGATGCGACCATCTACAAGGTCAACACGCAGAACGGCGAGATCGCCTGGAAACGCCTTCTCTTCAAGCAACGGAGCGATCTGGAGACCGGCCACAAGGAAGGGAGCAAGTTCGGCGCCATGTTAAAATCGCTTGCGGTCAGCATGCTGACGAACATGGTGCTGGGTCCGGCCGACCGGAGCGGCATGCGATTCAACTCCTCCACCGGCCTGTACACCTACTACTCCGATCCGTTCGGCAGATCGAACAGGTGGGAACGGCGGCAGGCCATGAACAGCGCCTACAACTCCTTCCTCAGCCGGAAGAAAAAGACGGAAGCCTACATGGACATCGTCACGCAGAACGAAAAGGAAGTGGTGATGGTGGTGGCCGGACGGGCCTACGACCCGGCCAACGAGAAGTGGCGTGACGCCGACGGCGAGGGAGTCTTTACGATCGACCTGAATGACGGATCGCTGAAGACCTCGGCAAAGGCATTGATGCTTGCCGACAAGGGGGGCGACCTGAACGCTTACACCGACCTGAAGAAAGTACAGTTGCCGGTGGCCGGTGCCACGGCTCTGCTCGGCGTCAACGACATCTATGTCGAGCGGGAGGGAGTGCTGGAACGGCTGGCCTTCAACGAGGAGAAGATCTCGTTCCTCGGCTCGACCGATTCGACTCTGGTCTTCATGGCCGACAACGACGAGGAGCTGTATCACTACTGGCTTCTCGACGCGAAGACAAATCCTTCAACGCTCTATCTGCTGGCCCGTTCGGAAGATCCGAATTTCGTTTTCGTCGACACGGCGGCGTTCGCCCAGACCCTGCAGTTCAGCGATTACACGCTGACCGGACATCCGATGGCCAAGGGAATCCCCGGCGAGATCACCTTGCCCTCGGCGGTCTGGACACTGACCGAAGATGATATGGACGAAATGGAGATCGGTCGTCTGAC
>CAMLOB010000123.1 GCA_946481475.1 uncultured Chlorobiota bacterium
GTCTCGAGAAACCCGGCAGCCTTCGACCCCGACAAGCTGAACTGGATGAACGGCATCTACATGCGGCAACTGCCGGTGGAGCGACTGATGCAGGATCTGGCGCCGATGCTGGAGCGGGCCGGGTTTGCGGATGTCGATCCGTCGTACGCAACGGCGGTCGTCGAACTGGTGAAGGAGCGGATCAACTTCGTTCACGATGTGCCGGAGTTTGCCGACTATATGTTCGGTCCGATCCGGGAGTTCGATCAGGAATATCATGCCAAGCAGTGGAAGGAGGAGACGGCCGATCAGATGAGGGAACTGGCCGACCGGCTTGAGGGGCTTGCGCCGATCGAGTGGAAGACCGAGATGATCGAGGGGGTGATTCGCGGCTACGCCGAGGAACTCGGGATGAGTGCCGGGAAGCTGATCCATCCCCTGCGACTTTCGCTGACCGGCAAGCGGGTCGGCGCCGGCATGTTCGAGACGATGGAAGTGCTCGGACAGCGAAAAACGGTCGACCGTCTCCGCGAATATGTGGAACGGACGGCGTAACTTCGTGCCCCTTTGTGTTTTCTTTGTGTCCGCCGCGGCGGATGGTAAAAAAACGGAAGGCCGGTCTCCACGAAAACACCTATCATCATCGAGATGACAACGCACACAACACAACTTTTCGGTGTCCTCGCCCATCCGGGGGGAGAAAACCTCTACCACTCTCTCCTTGCCCGAAAGGCCGGGGAGTCGAACGCCGATGCCAGTTTTCTCCTCTTCGATTTTCAGGCAAAGGATATCGCCGATCCGATCGAGGCGCTCCGCAGACTGAAGGCCGGCGGGGCCTATCTGACCGGGCGACTCCGGGAGGCTGCCGGCGGTCTTGTCGATTATCTTTCGGATGAAGCGCACGGAACCGGGATGATCAACACGATCACCTTCGACGGGGATACGGCCACCGGACACAACACCGAGGCCCGGGCGATCATCGATATACTGGGAGAGTACAGCGAGAAGTTCGGCAAGAGGAGTGCGGTGATCCTGGGAGGGGGCGTGATGGCCCGGGCGGCCGCCTATGCTCTTGTTCGCCATTTCCGCGTGAAGCACGTGACGATTGCCGCCCGCGATACGCAGCATGCACAGATATTGAAGCAACTGGTGGTGGGGGTGAAGACCGATTCGGTGGTCGAGGCGTGCGAGCTGTTCCCTCCCGACATTGCCGATCAGCTTGCGGAGGCCCGCCTGATTATCAATGCAACCTCTATCGGCTGCCGACCCGATGAGGACGAATCCCCGCTGACGCTCCCCGATCTCTTCCATCCGGGACAGATCGTCATGGATGTGATCCACACTCCGGCAAAGACGAAGCTGCTCCGGGAGGCCGAGGAAGGGGGAGCCACTATTATCGGCGGCGACCGGATTCTGCAGAAGCAGATCAACGCCGCCTTTGAGCTGTTAACAGGAATACAAAGTCGGGAATCGGAGGAAGTTGAAACCTGAACGCCCGAGAGCGAACGGGAAACTCCGTGCAGTCTTTCTTCTCTGCGGCGATGATGCTCTTCGCCGATTCCAACCCTGCCTATGCGTAAACTGACCTACGATCCTCTCGTTGCTCTGATGGAGTATTACGAGGGAAAGAAATCCTCGACATCGACCGTCGACCGGTCCACTCTTGCGGTGGATGAACGGCTGAAGGGACGGATCATCGACGGCGACCGGATCGGTCTGGACGATGATCTGGCCGAAGCACTGAAGACCTATCCGCCCCTTGAAATCATCAACACGTTCCTGCTGGACGGTATGAAGGTTGTCGGAGAACTCTTCGGGGCCGGGAAGATGCAGTTGCCCTTCGTTCTGCAATCGGCCGAGACGATGAAGACGGCCGTCTCCTATCTGGAACCCTATATGGAGAAGAGCGAGGATCGGGCAAAGGGGACGATGGTGATCGCCACGGTGAAGGGGGACGTTCACGACATCGGCAAGAACCTGGTCGATATTATCCTGACGAACAACGGGTATCGGGTGATCAATCTGGGGATCAAGGTGCCGGTGGAACAGATGCTGGAGGCGGTGGAACAGCACAGGGCGAACGCTATCGGCATGAGCGGACTGCTGGTGAAGAGTACGCTGGTGATGAAGGAGAACCTGCAGATCATGCGGGATCGCGATCTGGAGATTCCGGTTGTCCTGGGAGGGGCGGCGCTGAACCGACGGTATGTCGAGGAAGATCTGCGCGAAGTCTACGGCGGTAATCTTGCCTATGCCGCCGATGCGTTCGACGGTCTCCGCTTCATGGATCGGCTTGCCGCCGGCGAACCCCTGGCCTCTTCCCCCTCTTCCGATGCGGTTGACCGGAACGGAGCCGAGGGGGGGCGACAACGCCTGAACGAACGTGGCAGCATCCGTCTGCGGCTTGCTGCCGATCGGACCGAAGTCGATGCGGTCGCCCGACTCTCCGGATCGGCCGGTTCGGTCTATGCCGATGCCCCCGAAGGAGAGGTAATGGTTGCCGAACTGGCCGAGGGGATTGTCGGCTGGGGAAGACTTCGTCGCATTGGGAACGATCTCGTCCTTCTCGAAGGGATCGGTGCGATCCCTGAACAGGGAAAGACCGGCGCGGTTCTGGATCTTGTTCGCGGGATGGTTGCCGAGGCCCGGAAAGAATCGGCCGGGACCCGTGTCCTCCTTCCGGCCGATCAATCGGACAAACGGGGCATGATGCTCTGGAAAGGGATCGGATTCGAACAGGTCGGTCGGGATGATGAACGGGTCCGTGATCTTGACGAAACGCTTGTTTCCGGCAAGGAGGAACAGGTCGCCGAACCGGCTCTCCTTCTGGCAAAGCCCGGACTCGGTGTCGGGAAGGGAGAACCGAACGATGGGGAACAGCTTCCCTCCACCGGCGACGACTCGGTCCGCTCCGACGTCTCCCGCATGATTCCCGTGCCGGAAGCGCCCTTCTTCGGCTCACGCGTTGTCGAGAACGTTCCTCTGGAAAAAATCTTCGAATATCTCAATGAAGTTGCGCTGATCCGCGGACAGTGGGGGGTGAAAAGGGGGAGTCGACCGGCCGACGAATACCGGCGCGAGCTCGAGGAGAAAATCTATCCGAAGCTGGAAGAGCTGAAGCTGGTTGCCAAACGGGAAGGGCTGCTGGTGCCGAAGGTGATCTACGGCTACTTCCCCTGCAAGTCCCATGGAAACCGGTTGATCGTCTACAGACCGGCCGGAGTGGAAGGGGAGGAGTTATATCGGGAGTGGGAGAATATCGAGGATGTCGAGTGGGTGGAGTGGCAGACCTTCGACTTCCCGCGTCAGTCGGCAGGACGGCGACTCTGCCTTTCGGACTTCTTCCGTTCGGTTGACGAGGAAGGATTCGATGTGCTTCCCCTGCAGATCGTGACGGTTGGAGCGAAGGCGAGCGAGTATACCGCGAAGCTCTTCGCCGAAGGGAACTACAGCGACTATCTCTACTTCCACGGACTTTCAGTGGAGACGGCCGAGGGACTGGCCGAATACTGGCACCGATCGGTTCGGATCGAACTCGGAATTGCCGACGAGGATGCCGCCGATGTCCGGAAGCTTTTCTCGCAGGGATACCGGGGAAGTCGCTACTCGTTCGGCTATCCGGCCTGTCCGGATCTGGAGGATCAGCGGCAGCTCTTCGCGATTCTTCGCCCCGAGCGGATCGGGGTGGAACTGACCGACGAGTTCATGCTCGATCCGGAACAGTCGACCAGTGCGCTGGTGGTCCATCACCCGGAAGCCAAGTACTTCAACGTATAGATCCGGATGGGGATGGAAAGGAAGAGGGGTTTCCGGTCCGTCGGGAACTTTTCTTCTCTTTCGGCCTGTTTAAGCAGAATTTTATCAGATATTCCTCTTCGCGCCTTTCATACCATCGGCATCTTTCGTAAGTTTCCGGACATTTTGCTACAATGCCTGTGAGTCGTGGCTGGCTCGGCGTTGTAGAGTTATCTGGTTGGTTCATAGCCTGTCGACAATGTACGGGACCATTGGCCGGCAGGGGATGTTATGCGAAGACCCTCCAACCTCTATTTCCTCTTCCTTGAAGAAGTCTATTGAGGTCGGAATGGGAACCAGGATTCGGCCTGCGCGCTCTGCGTGCGCGGGTTGAAATCGTCGGATCCTGTGCTTGAGTGAAGGACCGGGTACTCCGTGAATTCATTCGGGCACGACTCTCGGCTATAGACCATATGCTGCTCCCGGTGCATCAAATATACTTCAGTCTCCGGTCTCCTTCTCTTTGGAGAGCTTCCACACATTTGGTCTTATCGGTTACAGCTTGGTCCTTTCGGGGACCGGACAACGACTTGTGGTGATTCAGGATATTCATTCTTTACGGAGAAACTTTCATGGAACCTTACATCGGCCAGATAACGATGGTCGCATTCAACTTTGCACCTCGGAACTATGCGATGTGTGACGGGCAGATCATGTCGATAGCACAGAACACGGCCCTGTTCTCATTGCTTGGAACAACATACGGAGGGAACGGGCAGACGACCTTCGCCTTGCCCGATCTGCGGGGACGGGCTCCCATGCACGAGGGACAGGGACCGGGTCTTACCGACCGCTCGCTCGGCGAGATGAGCGGCACCGAAACGGTAACGCTCATCTCTTCGGAGATGCCCATGCACAACCACCTGGCGGAGGCTACCTCGCAAGTCGGTGGAGCACAAAGCCCGATCGGCCAGTTCTGGGCGGCTGAAGGCGGAGGTGGTGCTACGTTTACCTACATCGAGACGGCCAACGGAACAATGAATCCCAATGCCATTGGTGTGACCGGCGGTAACCAGCCGCACAACAACATGCAGCCCTTTCTGGTAATCAACTTTGTCATCGCTCTCTACGGCGTCTTCCCGCCCCGCAGTTGATGAGGTTGAACGGCCCGGCGGCGTGATGCCGCAGTAATTCCGGAAGGATGGCCGATACCGGTCGATGTTATTGTTACTACGAAAAAGTTTCATATTCAATTCTCAGGAGAAATTCTCATGGTAGAACCTTTCATAGGTGAGATTTCGATGGTTGCCTTCACCTTCGCCCCGCGGGGATGGGCCTTCTGCGACGGACAGCTTCTGGCGATCTCGCAGAATACCGCCCTCTTCTCGCTGATAGGCACCACGTATGGTGGAGACGGACGTACAACCTTTGCTCTCCCGGATCTTCGGGGGAGAGTGCCTCTGCATATGGGGAACGGTCCGGGTCTGACCAGCCGCCCCGAAGGACAGAAGGGAGGATCGGAGACGGTGACGCTGACGGTCTCGCAAATGCCTGCTCATAACCACCAGGCCAACGCCTCTTCAACTACCTCCGATAAGCCGGGACCCATCAACAACTTCTGGGGGGGGGAGGCATCAGGGGCTACAGCGGTCTACTCTGATCAGACGCCCGACGGCACGATGAATCCAAACGCCCTCAGCCATGCCGGCGGCAGCCAGCCGCACTATAATCTGCAGCCCTACCTGGTGATTGCATTTGTGATTGCGTTGCAGGGAATCTTCCCGCCGCGAAGCTAAAGACGGAAGTCCGTTATCTGTTCTCATCATGTTGTAGAAACAGCCACTAAATCTTATCAGGATTGTCTTATGACGGAACCATATATCGGTCAGATTTCCATCGTTGCCTTCAATTTTCCGCCCCGCGGCTGGGCGCAATGCAACGGGCAATTGATGTCGATAGCACAGAACACCGCTCTCTTCTCACTGATCGGAACGATCTACGGCGGAGATGGGCGTACAACCTTTGCCTTGCCGGATCTGCGTGGTCGCCTTCCCATGCATATGGGGCAGGGACCGGGATTGACTTTCCATCCGGAGGGGCAGATGTCGGGTGCCGAGGATGTGACCCTGATGGTGTCGCAAATGCCCTCGCATACACACAATGCCAATGCCTACTCGCAACTCGGAAACCAGGCTTCTCCGATCAATCACTACTGGGCGGGAGAAGCCGGAGGCATTACGCTGGTCTACGGTACGCCGGCCAATGGAACCATGAATCCGAATGCAGTCGGCCTGGCAGGGGGTAACCAGTCACACGAAAACATGCAGCCCTTTCTGGTTCTCAACTTCGTTATTGCCCTCTTCGGCGTCTTCCCGCCGCGGAGCTAGATGAATCGTTCGGGGGCTTTCACAACTGTCGGCAGGATCCGTTTGCGGATTCTGCCGACGTTGTTTCGCGCAGTTTATATAGTTTTATGGTTCAATAGTTGAGTGGTTGAATAGTGGAATGGTTAAGTGGTGGATGGATGAGAAGAGAGGGATAGGTGAGGGGCGTGAGGATGGGGCGATCGGCCCATTCAACTGCAAAGTCGTTGAAGATGAATCTGCTCCCGTACAACCATTGAACCACCCCACCATTCAACTATTGAACTACCACACCATTGAACCACTCAACAACAGCAAACTATCGTGTCCATATCCTTACGACCAGCCGCAGCGTCGGATGAGACGTTCCTTGTAGAACTGTACGGAGCCATCAGGGCCTGGGAGCTTGAACATACGCAGTTGAACAGAGAACAACGTCGCCAGTTCATCCGCTCGCAGTTCGCCGCCCGCAAACTGCATTACGACAAGTTCTTTCCCGAGGCGGTCGACTCGGTGATTCTGCTGGATCGAAAGAAGGTCGGCAGACTGATTCTTCTCAGAGGAGAAGATGAGTTCCGGATTATCACGCTTGAGGTCCATCCGAAGTTCAGGGAGGAGGGAATCAATGAGGAAATTATCCGCGATATTCAGACTCAGGCGATCGAGGCGGAAAAACCGATTCGCGTGCAAATCGAAAAGCTGGGGGGATGGTTCGATATGCTGACAGGTCTCGGTTTCAGCAAAACCGGCTCCACCGATACCCACTTCCAGATGGAGTGGTCGGCTGATGTTGCGCAGCAAAACGAATGAGGAGGCCCGCCCCCGGCGAACCTCCCCGCTTCCGATTCTTTCTTTTGTTCAGGCGGTTCCGATGTCCCCTTCGTCCCGAAGCTCCGTCAGTTGATCACCGACTCGTAATACATCCCCTCTTCATCCTTACCGACTGCCGTGATGAACAGAGCGAACTCTCCCAGATCGTTGTGCTTGAAGGTGTAGAGCTGCTGCGGGAGGAGGGGATCCAGCGGACCCCGGAAGAGAAGAGAGAAGGGTTCGGTCCGCAGACCTTCCGGCACGCCCGGACCTTGCTCTACGGGCTTCAGATGCCTGATCTCCACGAGATGAAGGTCAACGGGGGATTCCCCGAGGTTCAGGCTGAAGGTCTCGTCGATTCTGTCCGAAAATGTCGGGAGGCTCAAGTCAAGATCGAAGTTCATAGCAGGTGTTCCTGTATCGGTTATGATGTATGATGAAGGTAGAATAGCGGCTGAAAAATACGATATTCGGTCGGTTTGTCCATCCCGTTTTCTCTTGTGGAATCATCAGGTCGGGTTCCTGTTGTTCGGCAGGGAACAGACCCGGTGGTTCTTCGTGCCCTTCGTGTCCGCCGCGGCGGATGGTGAGTTTCCGGCGGTGCGGAATCTTTACCACAAAGGCACAATCCGCCGTGGCGGACACAAAGAAACCACCAAGGGCGTGCGAGGCCGGATGGAAGTCCGCAAGTTTCTTCCATCAACACCGGGCGGCTCCTTCGGACATCCGGAAACCGGATGTTCCGGGATCGGCCTGCCGGAAGCAAATCCCTTGAATGTAGAGGGAAGTCGTTGTAACTTGTGCCGTTTGCGGAAGATATGCGGAGTCTGCGGATAAGGTCGAGTGCCGGTTCTTCTCTCCCGTGATCTCTCCCCTCTGTTCATAACTACTGTTTGTTCACTAACGATCCGAAGCCAATGTCTGAATCAGACACGTTGACCCAGTCAATTCTCATCCAGCCCGAAGATGCGCTTGATCCCTGGAGTATAGACGATATGCCCGAGACCATTCAAGCGGCGGCCCGCGAGATGGGATGGACAAAACTGATGCCGGTACAGGAAGCCGCCTCTCCCTACCTGGCTGCCGGACGGGATATGATCGTGCAGTCGCGTACCGGGTCGGGGAAGACCGGTGCATTTCTGATCCCCCTGCTGATGCGGATCGATCCGGAGCAGAATTATCCGCAGGGACTGATTCTTGTTCCGACAAGAGAACTTGCCCTTCAGGTCTACGGCGAGTTCGAGCAGCTTTCGGCCAATCTTGATCTGCGGGGAGCTCTTGTCTACGGCGGCGTCGGTTACGGCAAGCAGCTCGATTCGCTGAAGAACGGGGCGCAGGTCGTGATCGGTACGCCGGGGCGTGTACTGGATCATATCGGACGCCGTTCGATGAACCTGAACAAGCTCTCCACGCTGATCTTCGATGAAGCGGACGAAATGCTTTCGATGGGGTTCTATCCCGACATGAAAGAACTGCGCCGCTATATCCCGCGCGAACGGACTACCTGGATGTTCTCGGCGACGATGCCCTACAAGGTGCAGATGCTGGCCGAGGAGTTCATGCAGAAGCCCCAGTTCCTTTCGCTGAGTGCCGGACACGAGACGATCGACACGATGGAGCATCGTCTGTACGAGGCGCCGACGATGGAGAAGGATCAGGTGCTGATCCGCCTGATCGAGATGGAACGTCCCGACTCGGCCATCATCTTCTGCAATATGAAGAGCGATGTGGAGTATGTGGCCAACGTGCTGAAGGGAGGCGGGTACAATGCCGAGATGATCTCCGGAGACCTGAAACAGAGTCAGCGGGAAAAGGTGATGCAGGGGATTCGGGACAACAGCTATCGTTTCCTTGTCGCAACGGACGTTGCGGCCCGCGGAATCGATATCAGCGATCTCTCCCACGTCTTCCTCTACGATATCCCGATGGATCCCGAACTCTACGTTCACCGTGCCGGAAGAACCGCCCGCGCCGGAAATACCGGCGTGGCCATTTCCCTTGTCGGCAACATGAGCGACCGGACGACGCTGAAGAAGATCGGCCGGAAGTACGGCATCGACTTCGTGGAACTGCCGACGCCGACCGAGGAGCAGGTGGCCGACCGGATCGGCGAGCGGCTGACGATCCATCTGGAAGATCGCTGGCGCGGCCTGAAGCCGGGGGAACAGAAACGGATCGCCCGCTTCGCATCGGTGGTCAGAGGACTGGCCGAAAGCGAGGATGAGCGGATGCTC
>CAMLOB010000124.1 GCA_946481475.1 uncultured Chlorobiota bacterium
CAGCTACAGCGATGTCGACGCAATTGCCGTCACCAGCGAGCCCGGACTGATCGGCGCTCTTCTGGTGGGGCTGAACGTCGCCAAGGGACTTTCCGTCGCTCTCGGAAAACCCCTGATCGCGGTCAACCACATCGAGGCTCATCTCCTGTCGGTGATGCTCGAACAGCAGGTCGATTTTCCCTATCTCGGTCTGGTCGTCTCCGGCGGCCACACCATGCTCTACGATGTCGTCGAATCGGGGAAGTATACGTTGCTCGGGGCCACGCGGGACGATGCCGCCGGGGAGGCGTTCGACAAAGGGGCGAAACTTCTCGGTCTCGGCTATCCCGGCGGACCGACCATCGACCGGTTGTCTGCTGCCGGAGATTCGACCGCCCATCGCTTCCCCCGCTCGCTGATCGATGATCCTTCCGACGATTTCAGCTTCAGCGGACTGAAGACCGCGCTCCGTTATTTCCTTCGGGATAACTATCCCGAAGGTATCACACACGACGGTGACCTTGCCGATATCTGCGCTTCCTATCAGGAAGCGATTGTCGATTCGCTTCTCACAAAAACGTTCAGAGCGGCAAAACGGCTGGGACGCGAGCGTGTGGCGGTCGTCGGCGGCGTATCGGCCAACTCAAGACTTCGTGCAAAGTTTGCCGAGCGGGGGAAGAAAGAAGGAGTGGAGATTTTTCTGACCTCTCCCCTCTACAGCACGGACAATGCCGCGATGATCGGTCTGGTCGGGTGGATACGCTACAATGGGCGGAAGTTCAGCGACCTGACCGTGACGGCAAAGGCTGCGTTGAGCGAGGCCAAGGCGATTCGTCGGGGGAAAGGAAACGCGAGAGTGCAGCAAGGGGAGGCGTAACCATGCGCCTGCCGTCTCTTCTGGGACATTGCCGGGAGGCGCTCGAAGAGATCACGGCCGATCCGGCGCGACCGGCCGATCTCTATCTGGGGGCGTACTTCCGGAACCGACGATATCTCGGCTCGCGTGACCGTCGCCTTATCTCCGAAATGTTCTACGATGTCCTTCGGGGTTGGCTCCGCTCTCTGTTTATCCTTCACGGAACTCCCGACGAAATCTTTCCCGAACCTTCCTCCCGGTTCTCCGGCGAGATCCTTGCTCTCGTTCTTCTCGAAAAGAATCCCGGCATCGAACCTGAGGTGGTGATCGAAGGCTGCGGTCTCACCCCCGAACGGGTTGCGGAACTTCCGCTCCTCCTTGCCGATGCTCCGTCACGCATCTCCCGGCTCACCGATCCCGAACGTCTTGCGGTCACCTTCTCGCTTCCCCTTCCTCTTGCCGTCCTGCTCCGGGCAGACTATCCCGACGACCATGAAGAATTGATGAGGGAACTTGTCGGAAGCGGATCCCTTGCGATCCGGGCAAATCGTCTGAGGATCACCCCCGGAGAGCTTGCCTGGCGTCTTGCCGTTTCCGGTATCAAAGCCGACCGTGCCCGGTATGCTTCGGACGGCTTGATTCTCGAACATCGTCTGAACCTCCAGGCTCTTCCCGAGTTCCGGGACGGACTCTTTGAAGTGCA
This sequence comes from uncultured Chlorobiota bacterium, assembly GCA_946481475.1. The sequence continues at coordinate 1,539 of CAMLOB010000124.1, forward strand.
GGACGAGGGGAGCCAGTTGCTCTCTCCACTGCTGAAGCCGGAGCCCGGACAGCGGGTATTTGACGCCTGTGCCGGGGGAGGGGGGAAGACGCTTCATCTGGCTGCGCTGATGGAAGGGAAGGGGAGAATCATCGCCCACGATCTGAACTCGATGCGGCTCCGCAATCTTTCTCCACGGCTTGAACGAAGCGGAGCGACGAACGTGGAGATCCTGTCGCATGAGAAATACCTTCGCAAGCGTGAGCAACTCTCGGGCTCCTTCGACGCTCTGCTGATCGACGCCCCCTGCTCCGGCACCGGGACGCTCCGGCGGAATCCGGGAATGCGTCTGAGCTTCAGCGAAGAGATGCTCAGGGAAGTGATCGCAGAACAGGCCGGCATCATTGACGAGTATTCGGCCCTTGTCCGTCCGGGAGGGAGAATGCTCTACGCCACCTGCTCGCTTCTTCGTGCCGAGAATCAGGATCAGATCAGGAGTTTCCTCGAACGACATGCCGGATGGGAAGTGGAGCCGGTCGATGTCGGGCACTTGATGAAAACGGAGGAGGGATTCTTCCGGTCGCTCCCTCATCTGCACCGGACCGATGGATTCTTCGGGGCGTTGTTGCGGAGGACGGGCTGAACGCTTGAGGAAATGGTGCGCGGATCAGACCGATCGGCACGGATGCGGCAATGGCTTCGGGTTACCGAGCCTTCAACGTGCCGGCGATGCCGTTCGGATCGAGCAGTCCTTTCAGGCGTTGCCAGGGAATCCCCACCCGTTGCGGTCCGGCTGCATGGGGAGCAACCTGGTACGTGTTGAAGTGGATGAGGAGGGAATCGGAGGTGACGAAAAACGTGCCGTAGTTTTCAGCGACCGGACCGGCCCCTTCGCGAATCCAGCCTTCGTCCGATACTTCCAGATCAATCAACTCCGCCGTGCAGATTGCAGCGATCGTATCCAGATAGGAGACGTTTGTCCGGAACAGATCACCGAGTTCGAGAAACCTGCCGATCTTCAGATCAAAGAGAATCGAAGTCGTGTAGGCGTTCGGGTGGGCCGCTCCACGGTAGTTGGTGTAATTCTCCAGACCGATACTCACCCCCCGCTCGTTCTTCAGAAACGTTTCGTAGGATAGTTCAAAGGCCGAGTACATCTCGTCATCTCCGGGCAGCGGCAGTTCCTCGTCGGTTTCGTCAACCCACGAGATAAACTCTTCAACCATCCGCTGAACACTGTCCCGAATCGTTCCGTTGAATCGCTGCCCCGTCGTTCCCTCTTCCATGCCACTGAGTTGCGGAAAGATCGCCTGCACTTCATATCGTGGTCGTTTTTCCGTCCGGATAATGGAATCGGCAACGATGGCATATCCGTATCCGTTGCCGTTACCGGCATCTTCATTCTCTGTGCTCGTGACGAAGCCGGTGTCGTGTCCGGTCTCTGCGGAGTCAGCGGTGGTGGTCCCATCCGTCCCTTCGGAAGAACATGCAAGGATAAACAGTGAAAGGAAAAGCGGAAGAGCTGAACGGTACATCAGGACAAAAGATTGATCGGTTCGGATGTGCTGTGTGTTCTGTCTGAACAGTAAACAGGCTGCCGAAAGAGAAATTTCCATACCGGTCGGTTGCGGGGGCTTACAGCCGCTGAAGCAGTTCGCGGGCATTGCCGATCTGTCCGCTGGTCGGTCGCGCCTTGATGAACTTCAGCAGTTCACTCTTTGCTTGCGAGCCTTTCCCCAGCGAATTCAGCACCCGTGCGTAGGCGATCCAGGACTTGTCCGCAAGCGATCCGGAGCCGCTTTTCAGCTTCCGGAACTGGCTTGCCGCCTGCGAGAGCGATCCGGTCCGTTCCAGCGCCAGACCGTAGTAATAGCGGGCCGTGCCGCTGTACGATTTCGACGAGCCGGCAACCGGCTTCAGATTCTCGATCGCCTTGCCGTATGCTCCGGCCCGGAAGTGCGTCAGGCCGTTGGTATACTTCTCGTCGAGCGACTGACCGGAGGATCGCTGCGGCGTACTCGATGTGGGGGAGGAGGTCCGTCCGGAGGGGGCGGCTGCGGTTGTCGTTGTGCGGCCGGATGATCCTTTCTTCGCCGATGTTGCCGAACCGGTTTTCTTCTTTGTCGATGATGCCGATCCGGAGGCACTTCCTTTATTGGCGCTTGCCTGATGTTTCTCGTAGTACTTCAGCTCGCTTTCCCGTGCCCCCTTGTATTGCGAAGGATCGAACGTGGAGGTCTCGTTCCGGTATCCCGACTGAACGAGAGCTTCCGAAGAGTTCAGGCTTTCGGCTTTCGAGCGGGGAGTCGAGTAGGTATACTTCGTCTCCTCCGTCGCTTCTTCCGTCTCCGCTTCACGAGGCGTTGCCGAAGCCGTCGTTGTCTGTTCGCTTACCACCGGTTCGGGAACGTCTTCGGCAACCGGAAGGGGTGGCTCGGAGGATTCATGTGATGCGAGGGGTGTTGTCGTTTGCGTTGAAGGTTCGGTCGTTGTGATCGGAGTGCGTGTCGAATGCCCTGTAATTGCCGAATCGAGCAACCTGTCGTACTCGGCCATCAGAACTTCCAGACTGTCGGCCGGAACCACCTGCATCAGCGAATCAAGCTGCTTCAGTCGTTCTCCCAGCGTCAGACCGACCGGTTTCGGAGCGGAGAACGGACCCGTAACGATGTCGATTTCCGAAACTTCCGCCGTATCGGCAACTGCCGCGACTTCCGTGCTGTCGTATAGCGGACTCGACGTCGTATCCGCATCGCTGCGGACGGCGACATCGCCGGAATTGCAGGAGAGGGAGAGGAGTGCAAATGAAAGAAGCAGGCTCCCCGATCCGAACGACCGACGACCCTGCTTTTCGCTTCTGCTATGAATGCAACTCTGCGTCATACCGTTGACCCCCTCGGTTGTGAGCACGACCGCCGACAAGATACGACGATTTCCGCTCCGTTCAACTTCCGTCACTATCCGGTATGACTCTGCCGTCCGGCACGGCAGAGTCGGCTCCCACGTTAAACGGCATGACACACATGACGAACCTGCCACCAGTACGGAAACGACGCAATCCCGTGCGTCAGCACAGGGAACCCGGAATCCTCCAGATTCCCCCAGCCCCGCAGCGCCACCTACCGACATGCCAAAAAGAATGGAGAGACACGTAACCCTGTGCGTGAGCACAGGGCGCCCGACCTGCCCCGATCCTGACTCCTCCAACCCTGCAGCGCGAGGCGTACCTACCGACATACCAAAAAGAATGGAGAGACACGTAACCCTGTGCGTGAGCACAGGGGACCCGACCTGCCCCGATCTTCCAGCCCCGCAGCGCGGGGCGACAGTGCGGTGCTGGCGACCCACTGCACGAACGCCCTTCCAGCCCCGCAGCGCGGGGCGACACTCCCAGTTCGTTTCCAGACTGCCCTGCACCGATACTCCATGTATCCGGATTACGCCGCGTCTCTTGCAGCAAACCTCCTATCCAGGCCTGTTCTGATAACGAAAGCCGAAAAGTATAGTCGGAACCGTTGTCCCCCGATCCGGTCTGTACGAACATACCCTCACTCAGGAACGGACGCAACCATTTCGAGTCCCTTCTCCCGCCGCTTCTGACCGGCACGTATGCCCTCTTCTATCAAGACAAAGAATGAGATGGGAGCCAGAGACAACGTCAATACACATCCGAAATACGGTTTGTAGTCCGGAGCAACCAGTATCATTGAACCGGCGGCGAACAGGGAAGAGAGACCGCAGACGAACAGGTTCAGCGTTGCCAGAATCATTCTGATGACCGATGATCGTGCAACTTGAAGTGATGCAGTCAGAAGAATGACCAGAGAATAGAAGAGAATGGAAAGAAAATCTTCATAAATAAAGCCGTTAACCCACACCAGAGGAGCATCTTCCCCTGAGCCTGCCTGCTGTTGAACTCTCCCGAACGGGAGAAGCAGTACCATCAACACCACAACATTCAACAGCATCAACAGCTTGTTCTCTCCGGCATACTTCACGATGCGCTTCAGGTTCATATCCACCTTGCCTGATCGGTAGGGTTAACGTGAGTTCTGATAAAGACCCGCCTCTATCTCGTCAGTGACCCCGTGCGTCAGCACTGGGGACCGGCCCGATCCCGACTCCCCCAGCCCCGCAGCGCGGGGCGACACTTCCCAGTTCCCCAGTTCACTTCCAGAATGTCTTGCACCGATATCCCATATATCCGGATTACGCCGCCTTCATCTCCCGCCGCAAGGCCTCCCGCTCGATCTCGATCTGCCGTATCTTCCGCTCGATCGCATCGAGTTCCTCCGGCATCGAATCGATCTCCAGACGCAGCCGCGAAGCCGCCTCGTCGATCAGGTCGATCGCCTTGTCCGGAAGAAATCTGTCGCTGATGTAGCGGTCGGAAAGCTGTGCTGCGGCGATGATCGCCCCGTCGGTGATCCGCACGCCGTGGTGGACCTCGTAGCGTTCCTTCAGCCCCCGCAGGATCGAGATCGTATCCTCCGCCGTCGGCTCGGCCACCAGAACCGGCTGGAACCGGCGCTCAAGGGCGGCATCCTTCTCGATGTGCTGCCGGTACTCATCCAGCGTCGTCGCCCCGATCGTGTGCATCTCCCCTCGGGCAAGGGCCGGCTTCAGGATATTCGCCGCATCGACCGAACCCTGGGCGGCTCCGGCCCCGACCAGCGTGTGGAGTTCGTCGATGAAGAGGATGATCTCGCCGTTCGAGGCGGCCACCTCCTCCACGATCGCCTTCATCCGCTCCTCGAACTGTCCTCGAAAACTTGTCCCGGCCACCAGCGAACCCATATCGAGGGCGACGATCTGTTTTGTCTTCAGTCCTTCGGGGACATCTCCCTGCACGATCCTGAAGGCGATCCCCTCGGCAATCGCCGTCTTGCCGACTCCCGGCTCGCCGATCAGAACCGGATTGTTCTTCGTGCGGCGCATCAGCACCTGCATTACCCGGCGTATTTCATCCTCCCGACCGATCACCGGATCCAGTTTCCCCTTGCGCGCCAGGTCGTTCAGGTTCCGTCCGTACCGGGTCAGCGCCTGATACTTGTCCTCCGGATTCTGGTCGGTCACCCGCTTCGAACCCCGAACTTCCTTCAGCGCCTTCAGAACGGCCGCCCGGGTCACTCCCTGGTCCCGCAGCAGCGTTCCGGCCGGCGTCTCCTTGTCATCGCTGATCGCCAGCAGCAGATGTTCGGTGGAGACATATTCATCGGTCATCGCACCGGCCTCCTTCAGCGCCGTCTCGAACATCTTCGATGAGGCGTTCGAGAAGTACTGTCCGCTGACTCCGGCTCCGGAGACCTTCGGAAGCCGCTCGATCTCCTCATTGACCTTCACTTTCAGGTAATTCAGATTTGCTCCGATCTTCATCAGCATCGGAGGGATGATGCCGTTGCTGTCCTGAAGCAGCGCGGCGAGGACGTGGATCGGTTCGAGCGACTGGTTCGAATAACTTGAGGCGATCTCCTGGGCGGTCTGGATCGCCTCCTGCGATTTCAGCGTCAATTTCTGGAAGTTCATGGCCTTTTCCTTTTCTCGATAAACGTGGTCGGATGCCGGGCGCAACCTACAAACGTCGGCGGCACAAACACAAATCCGGGTGAGGATTGTTTTGAAGTGACGGGGCACCCCACGCCGGTCCGAAGCCCTGACGGGACGGTAACCCGTTTTCCGACATTCTCGTAACTTCCTCGCCGAATCGATTCTTTGTCCGCCATCAACATCGGAAATTATTACATGCGTCTGATCGATCCTTCAACCGTTCCACCGGCCGAGTCCCACCGCTATCTTCTCACATGTGTCGCCCCGCGGCCGATAGCCTTTGTCGGTTCGCAGAACGCAGAAGGTGGGGTGAATCTGTCGCCGTTCAGTTTCTTCAACGCATTCGGGGCCAACCCGCCGGTGATTGCCTTCTCTCCGGCCTTTCGCGGCACCGACGGGTCGGCAAAGCATACGTTCCTGAATATCAGGGAGACCGGCGAGTTCACCGTCTCGGTAGTCAACTACGATATGATCCGGCAGATGAACCTTGCCTCGGCCGACTGGCCGGCAGATGTCGACGAGTTCCTGAAGGCCGGCTTCACAAAGCTGCCGAGCGTGAAGGTCGCCCCGCCGGGCGTTGCCGAATCGCCGATGGTGATGGAGTGCAAACTTCTGCACCACGTCGATCTCGGCGGCAAAGCCTCCAGCGGCAATCTGATGATCGGCGAAGTGGTGATGTTCCACATCAAGGAATCGGTCTTCGACGGAAAGTATCCGCATCACGACCGACTTGACCTTGTCGCCCGTATGGGAGGCCCCTACTACTGCCGTGCATCCGGAGATGCGGTCTTCGAGCTGGCAAAGCCGACAGGACTCGGCATCGGATTCGAGGGGTTGCCGGATGAGGTTCGCAAGAGCCGGGTGCTGACCGGAAATCATCTGGGAACGCTGGCCGGTGTGGAGAGCCTTCCTGAACCGGAGGAGGTCCGGGAATACTGGAACGGCATTCGGGAACTGATGAACGACTGTCGACCCGACGATCTGGAAGCCGAGATGCGGGGGGGAGAGCCTGACCGTGTCGCCGCCGCCGCTCTCGCCCTGGCAACCGGCAGCATCGACGATCTTGGTGCGTTACGGGATCTCCTTCATCGTACCGCCGGATGGATGCTCGATCGGGGGAGACTTCTTGACGGATGGTTTGCGGTGCTGGCTCCGGATCTATTGGCGGAGGGATTATGAAACCGGTTCCAGCCGGCGGATGCCTGAAGACATTCACGCAAAGGACGCAAAAGAGAAAGAACGCAGCCGGTACGTTCGCACTGCTGTTCTTGTCGGCGGTTTCGATGTCGTTTGCGCAGGTGAATACGGAGGTCTACCGGTTGAGACCGTTGCGGGACGGATTTCACAATGCCGTCTCGGCAAATTTTTCGTTCTACGACGGCAACTCGGAATTCTTCAAGATCGGCGGAAACTACCGGGCCGACTTCCTGGCCGGGGATTTCTATTCATTCCTTGTCCTGAACTATCAGTATGGCGAGGAGGGGAACGAGATCTTCGTTCGCAACGGATTCTCTCACCTGCGGGGTGTCTACACACTCTTCCCGAAGGTTCGGGCGGAGGCATTCACACAGTTGGGGTTCGATGACTTCATTCTGCTCCGGAATCGTTTTCTGGTCGGGGGAGGGGGTCGCTTTACGCTGTACGAAACATCCGACTCTCTCTTCCATCTCTCTCTCTTTCTCGGAGCCGGAGGAATGTACGAACGTGAGGACGAGGGAGACGACACGTTGAACGTCGTCACCATACTTCCTCGTTCCACCAACTATATTTCGTTTGCTCTCAACGTCGAGAAAAAATTCGGCCTGAAAATCGTCACGTACTATCAGCCGGCCGTAACCCGATTTGAGGACTACCGTATTTTGCTCGACGCCGGAATCGGGTTTGAAGTCCTTTCCGGTCTCAGCATAACGACCTCGCTCGACTGGCGGTACGACAGCGATCCGTTCCCGGGTGTGGAGAGCTTCGACCTGACGTTGAGCAATGGTCTGACGCTGACGTTCTAACCAAACTTCACCGGGGAGGTGCGACGTGATTGAA
>CAMLOB010000125.1 GCA_946481475.1 uncultured Chlorobiota bacterium
GTCCGCCGACTCGACCGGAACGGAAATCATTCGTTCTCGCCGTAGAACATCTCCTCGGTCTGCGTCAGGCTGTGGATGCCTTTGGTCAGGATGGTTTCGCGGTAGGGGGCGACCAGCCCCTGTTCCACCGAGTCAATCCCCTTCTCCCGCATTCCCCGCACTCTCGCGAAGAGATCCTTGCTGACCGGCTCACCCCCCTCGTCGGGAAGCGTGAAGTTGTAGCGGTCCAGAAACCGCCGGACCGTGTCGGTCAGTTCCTGCTGTGTGATGTCGGAGGCGGCCAGCATCCTCGCCTTCGTCCACTGATACTGATCCCAGGACCGGTTCCGGTCGTTCAGGTAGTTCACCAGTGCGCGGCGAGCGTAGAGATTGGTCCGGAAGAAGATGACGCCGAGATGATCCAGATCGAGCGGGTCGAATTCCTCATCTCTGTCCTCCGGCTTCCGCGTCGCCATGGTGGAATCCCAGGCGGCGTCGAAGACCCGCCAGCCGCTGTTGACCGAGTCGAGGGAGTTCAGGTAGAACTGCAGGTCCTCTTCGGTCAGACGTTTGTCCGGTCCCGGCGCCGGTCCCTTGTTGACGATCAGAGCCATCGTGCTCTCGCGCGTGGCGTAGGGTTTCAACTCCTCCGGAGGAGTGAACTTGCTGTAGACCTGGAACCACATGTAGACCAGACCGGAGCCGAGGAGAATCAGCACGAGGAGTCCGGCCAGACATCCCCGGCGAAGATTCGGTTCCCTTCCCCCAGTGCTCATGCCTCGGTCTCCTCTTCGTCAAAGGCAAAGAGGGCATCGACGAAGGTCTCCAGATTGAAGGGCTGCAGATCATCGATCTTCTCGCCGACGCCGATGTAGCGGAGCGGAATCTTCAGCTCGTGCGCAATCGAGATCACCACTCCCCCCTTCGCCGTCCCGTCCAGTTTCGTCAGGATCAGTCCGGTGATCTCCACCGCATTCATGAACTCCTTGGCCTGCTGCAGGGCGTTCTGTCCGGTGGTGGCGTCCAGCACGAGGAAGACCTCGTTCGGGGCGTACTCCTTCAGCTTCTTCATCACGCGGGAAATCTTCCGCAACTCCTCCATCAGGTTCGTCTTCGTGTGGAGTCGTCCGGCGGTATCGATCAGGACCACGTCGGCGTTCCGGCTGACAGCGGCCTGCAACGTGTCGTAGGCAACGGCGGCCGGGTCGGCCCCCTGCTTCTGCCGAATAATGTCGACGCCGGCACGCTCGGCCCAGACCTCAAGCTGTTCGTTGGCGGCGGCCCGGAAGGTGTCGGCCGCGCCGATCAGGACTTCGTATCCGGCAGACCGGTAGTTGTGGGCCAGCTTGCCGATGGTCGTCGTCTTTCCGACGCCGTTAACGCCGACGATCATGATGACGTGAGGACGCTCGTCTTCCGGGAGCTGATAGAGCCGGTCGTTCTCCCGCGACGGCGAATCAGCCAGCTTCTTCTCGATCTCCTGGCGAAGCAGTCGGGGAAGGTCTCCGGCATCTTTCAGCCCTTCCTCCCGGACGCGGTCGCGAATCCGGTCGCTGATGTCGATCGTCATGTTCGCCCCGACATCGGCAAGAAGAAGCGCCTCCTCCAGTTCGTCGAGCAACGCATCATCGATCACTCTCCCCTGCCGGGCCGCGACACCGATCTTCTCGCTGATCCCCTGCCGCGTCCGTTTCAGCCCCTCCTTCAGCCGGTCGTACTTCAGACTCTCCACCGTCTCGCGAATCGAGGTCTTCGTCTCCTGAACCGTTTCGCGGACTTTCTCCTTGAGCTTGTTAAAGATGCCCATTGAAGCGATAGTTTTATAGGTTAACGCACAAACAGTATCGTGAAAGAAAAGGATTTATCGACAACCGGGGAGTGAGAGATGGTGAAGATATTTCCACGGGAGCTCAGAGCTTCATCTCTCCTCTGCCGACCGGAGTACCGTCACAGCTCTTGAGATGTAGAGGGCAAGCGAAAGAGTCAGCATCGCGAGCGTAAGTCCGATAAAAAGATGGAGAGCGATCCCTCCGACGCCGAGATAGATCAGCAGAAGTGTGATCGAGAGGACGCCGACCGCCCACTTGCCGGTCCAGTTCGATGGAAGAACACGTCCGGTTCTGCGCCGGACGAAGATACCGCCGAGAAGAATCAACAGATCACGCAGGAGAATCGGCAGGACGAGCCAGAGGGGAAGGACTCCGAGAATCAGCAGCAGGATCACGACACCGGCAACATAGATTTTGTCGGCCAGGGGATCGAGGATCTTTCCGAGGTCGGAAATCTGTCCGAAGCGTCGGGCCGTCCATCCGTCAAGATAATCGGTGGCCGCGGCGATGAAGAAGGTGACCACTGCAAGCGTGCGGTAGTCGTAGTAGATGAGGAGACACGTGGGGATCGTCAGCAGAAGACGGCAAAGGCTGAGGAGGTTCGACGCTCCCCAGAGGTTCCCCGGACGACCTTCCGGAACTTCTTCGGTCTGATGCTGCGAGAGACGATTCGCTTCCATGACGGTATCGATCCTTTGTTAAGGGACGACTCGGAAAAAGCCCGAGCCGTCGAAAAAAGAAGCGAGCCGATTCCCGACAGGAAACCGGCTCGATATAGTCGGACAATAAAGGCCGTCCTTACTTCTTGCCGCTGATGGCATCCTTGAATGCCTTGCCGGGCGTGAACTTCGGCGCCTTCGATGCCTTGATCTTGATCGTCTCTCCCGTCTGTGGATTGCGTCCCTTGCGGGCGCCGCGCTTGACGACGCCAAACGATCCGAAGCCGATCAACTGCACGGTGTCTCCCTTCTTCAGAACCTTCTTGATGGTATCGGTTGTGGCGTTGAGCGCACGTTCTGCGTCCGCCTTCGAGATGTCTGCCTCTTTGGCAACTGCTTCGATAAGTTCGGCTTTGTTCACCTGAACATCCTCCGATTGAATGTGTGTTGACTTGACGAGAAGCCGACGGGTATCGCCGCCACGCACATGCCGAGAGACAACCCTCGTCGAACTTTCGATCCGCCAATGTACGGCGACCCATTCGTTCCGACAAGTGACAAATCGTCGGAAAGCCTTGCGGGACAAGGGTTTCCGACGGTCACCCGTCGTTATGTTCATCACGCAGACCGATCACCGCAAACATCCGTCCACTCTGCTCCCTCTCACGTCTCCAACTATGGAACCGTCGGTCGCAGATCGTGCAGCGTATGTCCACCTCGATGTGCTCCGGATCCGCACCGGCATCGATCAACTGTTCCAGCACAACACCCCGGTTATCGAAGAGATATTTGCCGCCGCCGATCTCCCGGCTGTGCCTGGCTGCAAAAGCCTCGGCAACGTCCCCGCCGACCTCGTAGCAACATTGTCCGGCAGAGGGACCGATCCAGAGGTAGAGTCCGGCAGCCGACAGTCCGTACTCACGCTTCAGACGCTTGACGGTCTTCCCGGCGATATTCTGTGCGCTTCCTCTCCAGCCCGAATGGATCGCCGCCACCACACCCCACTCCGGCTCGGCGACCAGCACCGGCACGCAGTCGGCAATGCTGACCGCCAGCAGCCGACCGGCCTCGTCGGTATGAAGAGCATCCGACTCTCCGGGCCGATAGTCTTCGCCGACGCGGACCGCCCGATCGCCGTGAACCTGTCTCTGCACGGCAAGCCGGTCAAGAGGAAAACCGAGTCCTTCGGCAAGCTTCCGGCGGTTGGCCGTCACCCGCTCCTCGGCATCCCCGATATAGCTCGACATGTTGAAGCCGTAGGGTTCCCGGACTCCTCCGCGATACGTCATCGCCGCAACGACTTGCGGAAAAGGTTTGAAGATGTTCGGTCTGAAGATCAGTCCCATGATATTCGCTTCCAGTTTGTGCCCGGCTCAAGAGCAATCGTCCGCTCCAGCCTGCGCTGCATCGGAATCTGCGCGAAGAGATTTCCATCGATCTCCACCGGCCCGGGAGGTCGGCGTGCCGAATTGGTAAGGATGACCGGAGCGACAGGGGTGGCATACTCCGGCCCGACCCGGTTGATCCTCAGCAGCCCGGAACGGGCAACCGACACCGTATCCCGCAGCAGATCGACGACCTCAAGGCAGGAAGCTCCGAGTCTGTCGCCGAGCAGCGAGGCGACCCTTGCAGCCGACGCGCTGTCGCGGTCATACAACCCGCCATACCAGAGCGTGACCGTATCACGGTGGTGAACCGCTGCGGCGATGCCTCCGCTTCGTGAAAGAGGGACAAGATACAGATAGCCTGAGGATGAACGGGCAAGAGGATCGAGGCGACGATCAACATGCACAAGGATCGCCAGAAGCATGACGAGTGAAGCCGTCCGAACGAGCACCTGAACGGAACCCCGCGCAAGGATCAGCCACAGCAGGGCAATGCTCATCAGCAGAAGAGTGACGACGCCGATCCTGTGAAGCTGCAGGCTTGCGGCCGTGAACCCGGCTCCCCACTCGATCAATTCCCTCCCCCCCGCTATCGCCAGCCAGGCGGCGCCGCCGAACCACTTTGCCGCAAACGGAAGAAGGACTCCCGCAACTCCCGCACCGAGTCCGGCGGTCATCAGCGGAACCGCAACGATATTGATAAACGGGGAGATCGGAGAGAGAGACCCGAAGTAGTGCAGGGTCAGGGGGATCGTCAGTATCTGTCCTCCGATTGAAAGGAGGAAGAGCTGCGCAAGGCGTCCGGTTACCGGGTGTCCGGTCGTCCTGGGAAAGCGTCCTTTCAGGTAACTCCAGAGAGGGAGATAGAACAGAAGGATGCCGGCGACCGCGGCAAAGGAGAGTTGAAACCCGACCTCGAAGAGGGCGGGGGGATCGAGCAGAAGGATGAACAGAGCTGCCGCACCGAGAATGTTCAGCGGCTGTGTGATCCTGCCGACGGTGTAGGCAAAAAGGAACAGAACCGCCATGGTCGAGGCACGCAGAATGGAAGGACTTCCACCGACCACTATCGCATAGCCGGCCAGCGAGAGCGTAAAGAGGAGAAAACGGATCCATCTTCCAGGTATCCAGGAAACGGCAACGAAGAGAAGGAGGGCGATGATCCCGACGTGAAGTCCGCTGACCGCAAGCAGGTGGGCCGTGCCGGTCACCGCAAAGGCATCCCGCGTCTGCGGATCGATTCCGCTGCGGTCACCGATGATCAACGCAACGGCAATATCCCCCTCTTCCCCTCCGATCCGCTGCCGGGCGAAGCTGCGGACATACCGCTTCACCTCCAGCCGAAACGACGTGATCGCCGGGAGTTCCGGAACCCCGAAGACATACATATCCGACCGGCGATAACAATCAACCGTTCCGACGATGCCTCTGGAGCGAAGCCACTCCCCGTAATCAAATTCTCCCGGTATCTGTGGAGAGGACGGAATGCGGAAGAGTCCGCGGACGGATACCCTGCTCCCGGGAGCCGGAAGCGAACCGACTGAGGCGACCGAATCGTGAAGACGGAAGATCATATCTCCTTCCGGAACCGCTGCGGAATTACGCCACAGAATGGAATCGGGCTCAAGCCTCCACTCGACGTAACCCGGTTTGACCAGGGGATCGGAGACGAGCCGACCGATCACCTCGGCATCTTCGATCTCCGCCCCACGCAGAAAGCCGGAATGTCGGTCGTGGAGATGATACAGCAGCCCACCCGAAATGCCGACAACGGCAAGGAGGATCGGCAGGAAAAGGACTCGACAGAACGCCCCGCTCAGGAAGAGCAGGAGAAGAGAGAGACCGATCAGTACAAGGAGAACGTTGATCGAAGGATTGAAGAGTCGGGCAAGAAGGATACCGCAGGCGAACATTCCCGCATGTTTCAGGGCAGGATACGATTTCAGGTTGATCATGGAGCATTCAAGGTGAAAGGTGATAAGGGTACGGGTTGATTCAGCTCGATGGAAAAGTAAGAAGAAAACCTTTTTCGTCCGGCTCCTCTTCACGGACAAACCGATGCGGAAAACCGCCGATCGGCAACCCTTGAATCTCCTTCCTCTCTTCCCTATCTTGGGGAGTCTTCCGGTATCGAAGCACTAAACCGATCCGGAATACGTAAGTCAGTTGCGCACACCCGCACGGGGAGACCATCCGGCTTGACGATGTTTTCACTATTACGAGCTACCATGAAACCACTACCATTGAAGAGGCTTGTTGCCGCACTTCCGCTGCTTCTGGCCTGCTCCGTCCTTCCTCTTGCCGCACAGCAATATGCGCAGGATGTCGGTGAAGCGGAAGTTCACACGCGAACGACCGATTCCACTCTTACCCAGCTCTACACCGGACACTTCGGCTGGACAATCAATCTCCCTGAAGAAGATGTCGCCAAGTACAACAAGATCGGTTCGAGCGTCAACGAGTCGGGCAAGAGCGAGGTCGTCAACTTCATGCTTCGCGGCGGACGGGGGGGAATCAAGATTCGCTACTACACCGAACAGCGAATGCTTCCGCTGGGCTACAAGCTGCTGGACAGCACGATCCACTTCTATGAACTCGACTCGGCCGGACGGAACGGGACCATCTATCGCCGGACCTATGTGATGACCGATCAGGCGGTTGAGATCGAAATTCTGCTGACCGAGAAGGGAGAGACCGACCTGAAGGAGTCGGTGACGGCGATCTTCGACAGCTTTGCCCCCCCCTCTGCGGCAACATTCGATCTGGAACAATGGCGCTACGGTCGCGATCCGAGCGAGTACGAGGAAGGTCGCTACGGCACCGGAAGAGGTCCGGAGTGAGAAGGCGTGATACCATAATTCTATCCGGGCTCATGCTCCTCTGCGCGGGGAGCATGAGTCTTTTTGCACAATCCCTTGCCCCCCCTCCGATCGACCTGGATTCACTGCAACACGAACTGGCCAGGGACTCACTGATCTCGCAGAAGGTCGACAGTCCGAAGGGATATGTTATCGGTGTTCCGAAAAGTGCGCGGCTCGACTCGGCACGGAGCGGATGGAATCCCGAAAAGATGTTCGAGCGGCGTCTTTACGTGCTGGCAGGGGCCGGAGAGATGATCTTCACGGTCACCGTCGGCAAGCCGGAGATTCCCGCATCGGCCACGGTCACCGCCGCCTATACCTATCTCGACCACGACACGCTGACCTCGGCCGGAACGGTCTGGACACGGACGTACTACCTTCCGACCCGATCTGTCAGAATCGAACTGATCCCCTACGGCATCGCCTTCGCACCCTACAGCGAAGAGCGTGAGCGGATCTTCCGATCGTTTCGCTGGAAGCCGGGGGCCGACTCCGAGAACGTGAACGTCGACCCGGTACGGATACAGGAAATACCGGAACGACCGCCGCAGAGCAGTTTCGGGGGATAGACATAAAGCGGGCGGTCCCCTCATCGAACCGCCCACTTCATCCGGACTCCCGACTCTTGACTCTTGACCCTCAACTCCCGACTACCTCCTCACCACCACCTTCTCCGTCACTCGTCCGTTCAGCGTCTGCAACTCCACGATGTACGTCCCCGGCTTCAGTCCCGTCCCGTCGAATCCGACAGCGTAACGGCCCGGCTCGTACAACTCCTTCTCCACAAGCGAGGCGACCTTCCGTCCCAGCGCATCGTAGACCCCGAGCGTCACGTGCTCCTTCCGGCTGATCGAGAAGCGGATCTCCGTCTCCCCGGTGAACGGGTTCGGCTGAGCCGAGACACGCAGGCCGGTGCCGGCTTCGCCGTCGAGTGTGCGGACGCGTTTGGCTGTGAGCTCATCAACCCAGCTCCTGACCGCTCCGATCGACCAGATACTCGTGCTGTCAAGCACTACATTCTGAACCAACTCGCTCGAGGACAAACGCAGACGGATGTAATATGTCCCGGAGAGAACATCGAACACCTTCTCGGTGATCCGGTACTGCGAGCGATCACTCACACGCAACGCCGTCGAGTCCAGAACCTCCACCACCCCGTCAGTCGCCGAATCGACCAGCTCCAGCACGCAGTCAACACGCCTGCCGACCGATGCCGATGAATCCCCCGCAAACATCTGCACATACATCGTCCCGCCGATCTCGACGCTGTCACCGGTGCTGAACGATTCTGTTCGCAACAGCGCAAGAAGATCCGAAAGGCTGTCCGGTCTGACTGAAGGAACCAGGTCAATATCTATGCTTTGCTCCGCATCGCTGATCCAGACATCATACAAACGCGCCGCTAGCCCAAGTGAGTCATTCACCTTCGCGCTGATTTCCCGCCCATCCGCCTCATATCCATCCGGACGTGAACGGGCATAGTACTGTCGCGTCGTCCGCAACGTGCTGTCATCCGGACGGGCATACAGAGCCGCGTATCTGTAGAGCAATCTCCCTTCGGAGGCCGAGCCGTTCGGCGTCAATCCCCCGTAGGTGAAGGCCTTGACGTTCTGATAACGCCATTGCGGGTGGGTGTTCATCAGCCACTTCGCCTCGATCTGGTACATCTCGTGTAACGGGTTCGGACGCATGTAGATGATCGAGAACAGAGGGATGGTCGATGAGTCGGCAAGCTCCAGCACCTGATTCTGCGAGGAGATCACCGGGAAGCCGTATCCCGGATCATATCCGTTTGACCAATCCGGCTTGCTGATCCAGTCTCCGATGATGTACGGTTCACCCGAAGCCGTATCGAAGAACATCGAACGGAAGTGAATGTCGGTGAAGTACCGGTCATAGGCCCACTCACCGTTCAGATAGATCGGCTCATAGTAGTGCCGTTCCCACCCGACTCCTTCCATCAACCGCCCGAGCGCATCCTGCGCCTGATCGATCGTCGGATGGATATGCTGATGCGTCATCGTTCCTTCGGTCGGTGGAGGAGAGATCCAGAAATGCGGGTCAATCGTGTTTAGCGGATACTGGAAGAAGAGTTTCGGTCCGCCGGGAGGGGGCACATAGTGGAGTCGGCCGTAGACGATGCCGGTATAGGCATAGCGGGACTGCTGCCAGACGACCGGTGCGGACTGCTGTTTCATCGCACGGTGAGTAAACGGCGGCATTGCCGGATATTGCCCTTTACCGAAAGCGCCGGGATCGTTGTTATAGTAGGCACTCAGCGTATCGTAGGGGGTCCAGCCTGGCGTTGTCCCGACGGTCGAGTCGATCAATACTCCCCGGGCAATGATTCCCGCCGTCGAATCGCTCCAGGCGATATACTCAC
>CAMLOB010000126.1 GCA_946481475.1 uncultured Chlorobiota bacterium
TGTGGAACTGGAGAATTATGAACTGGAGAACCGGGAGGATTATCGCAAGCCGCTGACGATCAGATTGCGCTACACGATCGACAATCTTGTGACGGTGACGCCGGACGAAGTGATCTTCCAGACCGCCGGACTTCTCTCTCCTTCATCAAACAGTTCCTCGAAGTACGATGCGAAGGAGCGGCACAACCCGATCCGCATCTACAACGATGAAGGACTTGAGCGGAATATCAGAATCAGCTATCCCGGTTCGTGGCGGCTTGCATCGGTTCCGGAAAACGTTTCCTACGCCAACGGGTTCGGCAAGGTCGAAGCTGAGTATAGCGTCGATGAGGGAAAACTGGAGGTGAGGATGAACAGAACCTTGCACCAGGCGAACGAGCCGCCGGAGAAGTTCGGCGAACTGCTGGATATTATCGGCAGACGTTCCCGTCACCTGAACGTGCCGACGCTGGTTTTTGCGCAGAGCAGCGGGGGGTAGGAGGGGGACAGGGGACGAGGGGGCAGAGTTCGGGGCGTTGTCGGGTTTATTCCGGAGTTCGGGTGATGCCGGTTGCTTTCAACCATTGCCGAAGTGAAAGTTGAGAGGGGTGTCGATTGACGAATTTCAATTTTCGAACAATCACGGTAGCCGTGGGATTCATCCCGACGTCCGGGATGTCCGGGGAACAGAGTCGGGTCCAGTCGGTCATTCCCGAAACGTAGAGCAAACGATGGAGGCGAATGCGAACAGCTCGTGACCCGCACTTCACGAATGAGGACTCACATCTGACGGCTTTCGAACAATCACGGTAGCTGTGGGATTCATCCCGACGTCCGGGATGTCCGGGGAACAGAGTCGGGTCCAGTCGGTCATTCCCGAAACGTAGAGCAAACGATGGAGGCGAATGCGAACAGCTCGTGACCCGCACTTCACGAATGAGGACTCATAGCTGACGGCTCACAGCTCATAGCTGATCCCTCACAACTGACGGCTCACACTCTCCCAACTCCCCTCTGTCACCGATCACCGATTGCAACAACGGAAATCTACAGGCGGAGTCCGAAACCGAGCCCTCCCGCCATAACGATCTTTCCATTGCTGTCGGAAACGTGGTCGATGGTAAAAGCGGTCAGCAGGGGAAGGTTGTTGTTCGCTTCCAGAATGTAGTCGATGCCGACAGAGATCTCGAACACAAATGATTTGCCGACCGGCGCCATATAGCCGAGCGATCCGTTGATGAGTTGAATGGAGAAATCACTGTCGTCCTTCTGTTCGCCGGCAAACAAGTGGAATCCCAGTTCGCCGAACCATCCCCTGATTCCCTTGCTTGCATGAAGTCGAACACCGGTCTGGAATCCGAAGCCCTTGATGTCGTCGATCAATCCGGTTCCAAGCATCACACCTCCGCCGTAGAAGAGGTTGGGAAGATCTTCCTCGGCGAAATAGAGCGAGACGTTGTAAAGGGAGATCATCTTGACCGGATCGAACAGCATCATGTAGCGTTTGTCAAGATCCTCTTCGCGGCTGAAACCACGATACTCGCCGATGTAAACTGTCGGCGGAATTGCGGCCGCTCCGGTGTCGCTCTGGGCGCGGAGGTTCGGACCGGTGAGTGTGAGAAACGAGAAGAAAAAGAACAGCGGGAGGGCCGGTAGTGCGATGCGACGGGTCGCCATGCTGATTGAAGGTTGTAGTGAATCTCGACTCTGAATGTGATGATGCGGCAGTATACGAAATCTCCTCTATCCGATTCCGGTCCCGGTCGGAAGAATATCTTTTCCCCTCGCACAATTTTCTTTTCTCCTCCCTTCGGAGCGTTGATCTCTGCGTTGTATATTTCCGAAGTCTTGTTTCATTATCCTCTGTAACCCACATTCCTCTTGATACCCGTATGATTCATCGTCCGTATGTGATTCGATCTTTTTTTGACTGGTCCTTTTTTCTCCTCCTACCGCTGTTTCTGATTTCCATCGGGTCTGTTGCGTACAGTGCGGGGGATTTCGAGGTGGAACGACAGACCGAATTCCGGGTGGGGGAGAAGGAGGGGAAGTATACGCTGGAATCGAAGGTGACCGAAACCCTTACGTACCTTTCGGACCGGTCTGTTGCCCGGCGTGCCTTTTTCGTCTCCGAACCCTTCTACGCCACTCTCTCCGGTCTCTACGGCATCCATTCCCGCGGCAAACTCGGCAGCGACCACATATCCTACGATTACATCGAACACGAAGATGTATTCATCGCCGACAACAAGGTCTGGCAGGTGGAATTCCCTTCGCAGAAAAAGGGAGAGTCGGTGACCTACGGATACGAGATGAAGTACGAGGGGGCCGTGTGGTTTCCGGTACTCTACGTCCTGAATACCGGCAGAGTCCGGAAGTTTGCGGTGACGATAAAGCATCCGGCTGATGTAGAGGTGGAATTCAACATGTTCTTTCCCCGTGAGGAATTTCCGTTCAGTCTGGAGAAGGGAGAGGGGAAGACGGAGCTGATCTTCGAGAACATCGCGGAGCGGAAAGACTTGAACTATTTCCCCTTCAACGGTTTCAACGCAGCCGTCCAGGTCAGGCTGACCCGGAACGGACGGGGGATCACGCCGACGACGCTCGCGGAGTTTACCGCCTGGTATCAGGGGCTGTTCGATCAGAAGCCGACAATTGCCCCTTCGCAGGCCGCAAAGGTAAAGGAGGCGATGGCCGGTGCGGCGACGCCACGCGAGAAACTGAAGGCGATTCACGATTACGTCCGGACCGGGATTCGCTATATCGCCGAGGAGGACGACTACGGGGCGATCGTTCCCCGGAATCCGGAACTTGTTCTGCAGCGGGGGTACGGCGATTGCAAGGACCGGGCCTATCTGATCTCCGCGCTGGCGGCGGCCGAGGGGATCGACGTCGATATGACGCTGGTCGCCACCCGGCCGACCCCGACCTTCAGCGATCACGTCTACCTCAGCCAGTTCAATCACGCGATCTGTTCCTGGGAAGATGGGGACAGGCGGGTCTACTTCGACCCGACAAGCAAGTATACCGAGTTCGATAATCTTCCCTACGGCGATCTGGAGAGTGCCGCTCTGGTCCTGGATCCGGAGAGTCCGCGGATGCTCCGATTGCCCCGACCGAATATGAATCCGGCCATCGAAGTGGAGTTGCGGGGGAGTCTGGAGGACCCGGAGAACGCCCGCGCACGGGTGACGCTGCGCAACGTCTACTTCTCGGCGGCGATGCAGGCGTTGAACGATCTTCGGGGACTTGAGCTGGAGAACAGGTTGTCGAACATGGTGACCTCCCACTTCTACAAGATTTCCCTCGACTATTTCGAGCGGGACAGTGTCGGTGAGGACTTCGTGATCTTCAATGCCCGGGCCGATATCTCGGACTTCCTGATCGCATCGACAACGAAGAAGTATCTCCCCGTAATTCCGTTCCGGTCAATCGAGGCCGATATACTGGATCGCAAGGAGGACCGCTGGCCGATCACCACCGATGTGAAGGAGACGCTGGAGCTGCGGATGATTCTTGATATTGACGGCTATCTGGTCGAGAAGACCTCGTTCGCCTTCGGCGACGACCGGCTTGCCTCTTTCTCTTCTTCGATCAACCTGACCGAAGACGGACGGGCGTTGGTCGACTACCGGTTCCGGCAGGTCTCCGGCCTGTATGAAGGAGACGCCCGCGAAGGGTATCTCGACTTCTGCCGCGAATACCTCAAGAGCAAAAAACAGATGTTTATCCTCCCCTCTGCCACCGAATAACACCATTCCACACATGAGACCCTGCCTTCTGCTTCCCGTCCTTGCGGCGTTGTTCCTGGCCTCCTGCGTTTCAGGACCGAAACGGCATTTCGCCCTTGAACGGATACATCCCGATTCCCTGAAGACCTACAAGTTCGATGTCGACGCCTACAAGGAGAAGTACGACGGCCACGACGGCGTCTTCATCTCGGCCGACCACGTCCTGGAACATGTGGCGGCGGCCCAGGTCTGGAACGCCTACCGGGTCTCCACGCTCCGGTTTATGGTCCTGAATCCCGACGCCGAATGGCTGACGACGTTTTCGGTCGGTCCGGACAAGGGGGGAAAACTTCTGCGGGCCTACGTCAACGTCATTTCTCCCGACGGAAGCGTCCGGTCGTTTACCGAACAGGATATGAAGCTTGAGGAAGATTCCGACGGCAACACGGTCTACCGGTTCGCCTATCCGGATGTCCAGGTCGGCACCGTGGTCGACGAAGGATATGAGATCAGATATCCCTCCGGGGCGTGGGTGGCGCGGGAGGATTTTCCGTTGCAGTACCATCTGCCGTGCGAACAGGTCAGAGTCCGCTTTGCCTGTCCGAACTGGTTTACGACCAGGACGAAGAAGATCGGACCGGACGAACGGATCGAAGCGCAGCCGGACCATTCGGTGATGGGGGTCAAGGGGATCGTCTACGAGGCGAAGGATGTTCCGGCCGTCGCCGACGAACCCTACTCGCCGAACTTCAAGGAGATGTCCCGCTATCTCGACGTTGCCGTCACCGGTGTGCATTCGACGATGTTCCTGAGATCGTGGGATCACTTCGCCGAAGGATTCAAGGAATATGCGCTGGACCGCGAGTCGTTCTGGCGTGATCGGGCCGGGAGCGTGCTGGACGATATTGTGACCGACGATATGACCGATCTTCAGAAGACCGACGTGATCATTTCGTGGCTTCAGCAGAACATCGCAATCGAGGAGGTTCCGGCCGACTTCAGTTTCAACGATGTCATCAAACGGAAAAAGGGGAATTCGATTCTTGTGACCGGACTGGCACGACTGATGCTGGAGAAGGTCGGACTGGACGCCGACTTCCTTCTGATCCATTCGGCCGAGCAGGGCTATTTCGATGAGGACTACGTGACGTTCGGAACGCTGACGGTTCCGGCGGTCCGGACGATGGTTGATGAGGAAGAATATGTCCTCTTCCCCTACATCAAAAACCTTCCGATCGATCTGGTTCCGGAGTATGTGCAGGGACAACGTGCGATCCGGATCAACGGCGACGGGTTCGTGACGATGCCGGAGGGGAACCTTGCCCGCAACACGATCACGGAGAGCTATCATCTGAAGATCGACGATGAGGGATTGATCTCGGTCTCGGAGGAGAAGGAGTTGAGAGGATCGGCCGCCTACTCGGTGCGGCGGCTTCTGGAGAAGGTGAAGGAGGAGGAGATCGAGGAATTGATGCGGGAGCTGCTGACATACGAGGAGGGGGATGTCGAGCTGAAGAAATACGATATCGAGAATCGGGACGACTATCACAAACCGCTGAAAGTCAGACTGGAGTACGAGATCGATAATCTGGTGACGATTACGCCGGACGAGGTGATCGTGCAGACGGCAGGGCTTCTTTCTCCTTCGTCGAACCGGAAGACGAAGGTGGAGACAGAAAAGCGGGTCAATCCGATCCGCGTCTACTACACCGAGCGACTGGTCAGGAACATCACGATCGATCATCCGGATGCGTGGCGACTTTCAACCCTGCCGGAGAATATCGCCTTCGAAAACGATTTCGGCTCGATCGATGCCGAATACTCCACCGCCGACGGCCAGGTCCGGATCGCCCTGAGCCGCACATTGAACAATATCAAGGCATCGGCCGACAAATTTCCCGACATGCTTCACATTATCGGCAGTCGTTCCCGTTATCTTCAGGTCCCAACACTTATCTTTTCAAATACGGGGTTCGAAGGGTGAGGGGGGAGCGGTGAGCTATCAGCTATGAGCAGTCGGGTTTATCGCGATGCCGGGAGGCCCGGAGAGGATGGGGAAGTGGCTTTGCTCTTTGCGTCCTTTGCGTGAGCTGTCAGCAATGAGCGATGAGTGATCAGCAATGAGCGATCAGTAGTGAGGCGGGAAGTCCGGCACATTCGACATTCGAAAATCGACATCCGAAAATCCGGGTCGCAAGCCGTCGGGTAACGGAGATTTTGCTGGGGCGTTTGTTCGGACTGCCGTATGGGATCCTTTCAGAAACGGAGATGATTGCCGAGTGAATGCCGGAAAGTATACATCGGGAGGTACATCCGGGGGAGATGTCTCCTCACGTCGTGCCGTCTCATTCCCGCTGAACGCCCTGCTCGTCCTGCTGATCACGGCTGCGGCAAATGCTGCGGTCTGGTTTGCCGGACGTGAAGGGTTCGTGCAGATCCCTTCGATTGCCGTTCCTGTGCGAAACGTCGCGGTCGTCCTTCTCATTCTGGTCGGCGGTCGTCTGCTGATGGCCGTGCGTGACCGGCGTGCCGAATTTGTGCTTCTGATTGCCGCTCTTCTCTTCGGTCTCGGTCTGGCCATGCAGTTCCGGCTCGGACACGACGCCCCGCGTCAGTTATCCGATCGCGAGATCGAACTTGTGGCCGACACCGTCCGCTTCCGGATGAGCGGACAACCGGAAGATTCGGTTGCCGACGCGATTCGGGAGACAGTCGGGGGATATAATGCGACGTTGCGGCGGGAGTTCGATCAGGGACGGATCGACGTCCGTCTGGCCCGCTCCCTGCAGGAGGAGTATGGTCCGTCGGATACGACCTCTCCCTTCCTCGAAGGACGTTCGACCGCACCGATGGACTCCTACTTCTTCCGTCTGCTGCCGTTGCTGGCGGCCCTCGGTGCGATCTTCCTCTTTGCCCGCTCCCGCTTCTCCTCGTTGCTGGCTTCGCAGTGGCGGGCGGTCGGACTCTACGGCAGTCTGGCTCTCTGCGTGGTCACGTTCAGCTACCTCGGTTCGGTCGGTGGTATCCGGGGTTCCAGCGTCTCGCCGCAGGAGCTTCTGAAACTCAGCATCCCGATTGCCTGGGCCGGACTTCTCCTCCGTTACCGGAACGTCTTTCTGGGGGAGTCGCTGGCGATGATGACGGATCGTCCCCTGATTCTCTGGCTCTACGTCCTCGGCCTTCTCGCCCTCCCGCTGCTGGTCTTCGTTGCCGTTCGGGATTTCGGACAGTTTCTGGCGATCGGTCTGGCGCAGATTCTCCTGCTGGCCTGGTTCACGCGAAATCCCCTCTACGTCGTGCTCTTCGGCTCCGGCCTGGTTGTCGCCTCGATCGTTCTGCTCGGCGATTCGATTCAGTTCGCCTCTCCCTTGCTGCTGATCCTTCTTGTTCTTGTCGCGGCCGTCCTTCTGCTGGCCGCCCTTGAACGGTTCAGGACAAAAAGTGCGCTCTGGCCCGTCGCCTCGGTTCTTCTGGTCGGGTTCGGACTTCTTGCGTGGGGGGCCTCGCTTCTGCCGTTTGTGCGGACGATGCTGGAGACGCCCCGGGCACGCTTCATGCTCTGGGCCGATCTCTTCGCCCGGGACGGCAACCCGGCCTGGTGGGACAACTCGCGGCAGGTGATCGAATCGCTCTATGCCTTCGATGCCGGAGGGGTCGTCGGTGAGGGATTCGGCGGCGGTAGTCCGTTCCTGATTCCGAAAGCCGGCTCCGATTTTATCTTCTCCGCCTTCGTCGAGGAACTGGGTATTCTCGGCGGTCTGTTGATTCTTTTAGCGTTCATTGCTCTCGTCGTGATCGGTCTGCGGATCGCCGCCGATCGGGATCGGGGTTCGTTTGCCGGACTTCTGGTTGCCGGATACGTCCTGATGATGGGTGCGCAGACGTTCGTCCATCTTGCCGGGACGATGAACGTGATGCCGATGACCGGGATTACCCTCCCCCTTGTCTCCAGCGGTATGAGTTCGATCATCGTGACCTGGATGATCATCGGGGCGATTGTCGGTATCGCGTCGGGACGGGAGGGGAAGCGGGAGGGGGAGGATTTTGTGGTGGTGAGCGGGAAATCGATTCAAAAGTAAAAATTCAAAATTCAAAAAGAGCAGAGTTGTGGATGCTGCAAAGGCGTGATTGATGTTCCCCTCTCTTGTCTCTCCGACAACTATGTACCATTTATCCGCGCGATACTACGACCATATCTATTCCTTCAAAGACTACCGGAAGGAAGCCGATATCCTGCGGGAGGTCATTGAGCGCTATGGTGGTTCCGACGGTCATCGTTTGCTCGATGTGGCCTGCGGAACCGGAAAGCATATCGAATATCTGCGCCGGGACTTCCGGGTTGAAGGGGTCGATCTGCTGGAGGAGTTCCTGCAGATTGCCCGCGGAAAGTTTTCCGATATCTCCTTCCATCAGGGGGATATGCGGGCGTTCGATCTCGACCGGCAGTTCGATGTCGTCACCTGTCTCTTCAGTGCCATCGGCTATATGCAGACATTGGAGGACCTGAATGCCGCCGTCGCGAACATGGCCCGTCACCTGCTGCCGGGGGGCGTTCTGATCCTGGAGCCCTGGTTCTCCCCCGATGTCTGGAAGGGGAATACCGTCCACCTTCAGACGGTGAACGAGCCGGAGTTGAAGATCGCACGCATGGTGACGAGCCTGACCGACGGACGCCTTGCGGTGATGGATATGCACCACCTGATCGGGACGACGGAGAAGACCGAGCACTTTGTCGAGGAACACCGGATGTTGCTGGCGACGAAAGAGGAACTGCTGGATGCGGGACGCAATGCCGGACTTGAAACGGTCTGGGATGAAGAGGGGTTGACCGGAAGAGGATTGCTGATCGGAGTACGGGGGGAGTGATGCAACGGATCGTCCTGCTAGGATCGAACATCGCCCACTCACGTTCTCCCGATTTCCACAACAGATTGTTTGAAGAACGGGGGCTGGCGTATCGTTATGAACTGATGCCGACCACAGCCGAAGAACTTCCGGGGTTGATCGAACGGATGAAGGCCGGAGGATATCGCGGGGCAAACGTTACGTCACCTTTCAAGGAAGATGCCTTCGGTCTGATGGATGACGTCTCCGAAACCTGCGCCCGGCTCGGCTCGGTCAATACCATCCTCTTCGATAACGACCGTGCCGTCGGATTCAACACCGATGTCGAAGGATTCCGCATATCTCTTGTCGATGAGGTCCTGATGGAAGCTCCCTTCACCGCCGCCATCCTCGGCACCGGAGGGGCTGCCCGTGCGGCTGCGGATGTTCTGCTCGGCAATCCGGAACTTCAGCGTCTGACGATATACTCACGTTCCCGCTCCCGTGCGG
>CAMLOB010000127.1 GCA_946481475.1 uncultured Chlorobiota bacterium
CGAGCGACTGCCTGGTTTCCTCGACGAGCGTTTCGATTTCGGCACGCATTCACACATTCGGAAGTGCCGGGGAAGAAGAAAACGTGGTTTCTGAGCTAAAATCGAAGAAAAAGAGGGATGGGTGATTCTCCCGGATTACCCGGTGCATACATGACTGTGACCCGCATTCCTGACAGGAAAAAGAGAGTGGTTCAGCTGACTGAAAGGCATGGTTATTCTGCCGGAACTTTCGATCTTTGTTTATTTACATATAATATATCGTCGCATTCCCTGTGCCACAAAGACCACACCATAACGGTAGCGGTTCCCCCATGCCGTTTGTGCCGCGTCAACTTCCCTTTGTCGGGCGAGACAAGGAGATGGAACGGATAGCGGATTTTCTGCAATCGACGATTGCGGGAAACGGTCTCGGTTTGCTCTGGCTTCAGGGAGAGGCAGGGGTCGGAAAAAGTCGTTTTCTTGAACATGTCCGCTCCACACTCTCGGCCCAGGATAATCTGGTACTCTACGTACGCCTCTATCCCGACTCCGCTCTTTCCATCGTCTCGGCCTTTGGCGCGGCAATCGGCGCTCACTCCCGGCTTCGGCAGCTCCTGCCCGACTGCGACGTCAACACACCGGCCGGTCTGACAGCCGCCCTTCGACGTGCGGCTCATCTGCGTCCCACACTTCTGATCGTCGACGATATACACCTTCTGGACACCGAGGCGGCTCATGAACTGATTGAACTGACCGATGCATTGCAGAACGAGCCGATCAGTGTCGTCTGTGCTGCCCGCCCCGGAAGCACACCGGCCTATACCGCGTTGTTCCACCAGCGTATGCGTTACGTTGAAATCGGTCCGCTGACACACGAGGATCTGCGGCAGCTTGTCCGCCGATGCTACGGAGACGATTTTGCCGACGATACTACCGTCGCCCGTATCTACGAGACAACGCAGGGAATCCCGCTGATCATCAGAGCGGCCATGGCCGAATGTCTCCATAAGGAGAGCGACAAACCTCTCTACCTCGTCCCTCCGGCCGTCCTCCCCCCCGGCTTCCATACGAAAGCCCGGCTGGCCTCGGAGGCACTGGTCTCCTGTCTGATGAGTGATCTGGATTCGGAAGCACGTCGGGGAACGGAAATCCTGGCCCTTCTCGGAGAAGTCTTTTCCATCGAAGCGGCCCGTAAGATTCTCGGGAACAGGGACGATCTGATCGATATCTATTTCGATAACCAGATCATCTCAACAGCCTCCGGCCAACCTCAGCCTCTGCTGGACGAAGGAAGAGCAAAGGAACAGCCCATAGCCTTTACCCACACATTGCTTCACCAGCACCTGGCCTCACAGTCCACCGGACATTTCGAGATTCTGCTGCAGACAATAGAGTCGGGCGCCCCTCTCTACTCCGTTTTCCCCCTCCTGCGGGTGGCCGAGGCTCCGAAGGAATATGCCGAGCGGGGACTCTATCTGCTGCTCGACTACACCGAACGGCTGGCCGACTCGGTGAACCGGGGACTGGGGACATCGGTCTACAACGGAGCGGTATCACTGTATGAACATCACGGATCGCAGTTGGCCGAAGAGGTACAACTCGATATCCGACTCAGCCTGCTGCAGCTGCGCCTGCAAATCACGGCTCACATCCCGGGTCATCCGGATTTCAACAGCACGCTTGATCAGTTTCAGGAATTGACCCAGGCCCCACATTCGGAGATGACCGCCCGACATCGGCTGGCGGCGCTGGAGTATACGACCTTCAGACTGGGGAACGACTGGGAAGAGGACCTGTTCACAACACTATACGAGGCCGAGGATCTCATCAGGGATTATCCGGCACTCCTTACCGGCAAGCGCTATCACCGTCTGCTGGGGGCGATTGCATCGGCAGCCCGAAGCCATCCGAACTCCAAAGTTCTGATCGCAATACGGGAACGTCTGGAGATCATGCTGAACGCACCCGCATCGGCATTTCCGCACTCGGCCCGCCGCAATGTGCTGACGTGGATCGCCGGATCTCTGCTGCCGATCTTCTCGTCGCCGGAAGAGTTGCTCGACCGACGTTATCTGGCCGCCCTGATCCGGGACGAGTTCGGAGAACATCCGAAGGAAGGACGATTCTCCACGATCTGGCCCCAGTTCCTCGAAGTCTCCGGCGACGTCATGGGAGCACGTGTCTGGCTGCAATCGACGATCAGCCAGCCTCTGAAAGGATATAATCTGCCGAGCGAGATAAGCCTGCGACTTCTGCTTCTCTCCTGCGATGCGGCTTTGGGACGTGATCTCAAACTGATCGAAGCCGAAGCTCTTCACCTGGTTGAGGAAGCCGAGGCCCTCTTCAGCGGACTGGCAAATGAAGGAGCACGGTTGCTGATCCGGACCTCGATCACCGGTTCGATTCTGTTGATCGGACTGCTGCGGGGAGCACCGGGATGGAGCCGGAAACTTGCCCGAACCCTTTGCGGAGAGGAGGCCAAGCAGGAGCTTGACCAGTACCTGCCGTTTGAGCGGGGGGCAATCGAGGGAGACAGGGAACGCATTGCCCGGCTCTTCAAGAAACGGGAAGCGCCTGAGGAATACGCCCGCTTCCTTGAAGGATTGTTCTATGACGAGTCCATCCCACTGGAAAAGGAACTCTCCGCACTCCTGAGCAAACCGGTCTTCCGCCGTCAGGATATTCTGCGTCTCCACGTGGCAATCGGTCTCGGACGCATTGCACAGAAGTCGGGACGACTGTCAACCCGGGTACTGAAGGCCCACGCACGATCGGGTGTGGAGCGGGGCCTCTCCTGGAGCGCAAGCCATACGCTCCCCGGCTATATGGAAGGACTGATAGGAGAACACCGCTCGCTCTTTACGCAGAGCGTTATAACGCAGTGGAACGATCTGCTGCTGCAGAAAAGACAAAGTATCGACAGCTCCTTGCTGTGGCCCGACGACAATGTGGAGATCGAGGATGACAGACTCCGCATCTCGATGATCGGAACGATCGGCTTCAGGGATACCGAGGGAAGTTTCCAACGCATCTCCGGCGCCCGTACCCGTCATGTGCTCGGCCTGCTGACCGCCTGCAAGCTCTCCGGACACAACTGCACACTTGAAGAGTTTCGCACCTATGCAACCGCAATGGAAGATTCCGACGAGGCGGCAAACTACCTCCGGATCATTCTCTCCCGTCTCCGCCGCCTTCTCGGTCAGGAGGCCATCGTTACCATAGAATCGGCCGCTCCCCGCTTCAATCTTGAACGGGTCCGCGTTGATGTGATCGAGGCGGATCGCCTTATCAAGGAAGGGATGGAAGCGGCCCATCGAAACCGGCCGAGGGAAGCCTACACCCTGACGAAAAAGGGACTCGAAGCGATCGGAGAGGAGATGGTCCTTCCGATGCTCTACGACGATATTTTCGAAACCGCACGCAGGGAATTCGAGATTCATGTGCGAACCGGCGTTCTGGCCGTAGCCGAACTGCTGATCAAGGAAAAAGATTATGAACTGCTGATTCGGCTGCTTCGCATTGCCGTCAAGGTGCTGCCGGAAGATGAAGAGATTGCCGAACTCCTTACCCAGCACCTCCGCTCCGACGGCCAATATATCGAGGCTCTGCGAACCGAGTCACGATCCCAGGAATCCTTTCCATCGTGACGCACTCCCCCCTGCTCTCTACATTTCGATTCATACTATATGAGTAACATGCAGGAAGCAGGACAAAGAGGAAAGACCTCCCGGCCCGAGCACAAAGGGATGTTCCCAACCGACAAACAGACCTCGGAACTCCCCTTTGTCGGTCGCCGGATGGAACTGCAGCGAATCCGGACATTTATCCAGGGGGCTCTGTCGTCCGATCGTCTTTCGATCTTCTGGATTCGCGGAGATGCCGGCATCGGCAAAAGTCGTCTGCTGGGCCAGGCGCTGGAGGGTATCGATCCCTCCATTATCGTCGTTCGGGCCCGCTTCTATCCCGATGCATCCAACGCGGTTATTCAGGTAATCGGCGAGGCAGTGGTGGAAGCGCGACGCCATTTCTTTCCGGAGGAGTCTCCCTCTGCACCGACAACCATCGCCGACCTGCTGGGGGCTACGCGCGTACTGGCCCGACGCCGACCGACGCTGTTGACGATCGAGGATCTCCACCTGATCGACAGTAAAGAGGCCGCCACGTTCTCGGCGTTTCTGCACGGACTGGAAGGGGAACCGATCGGGATGATCTGTACGACGCGACCGGAACTTGAGCCGGCCTACGGAGTAGCCCTCCCCTTTATCGTCGCCACCCAGGATATGCACTCCTTCAGTCGGGAGGATCTCTCCGATCTCGTTCTGGAACTTGACGCCGATCCGAACCGTTATCCGAATCTTATCGATCTGGTCTACGAGAAGACCCACGGCCATCCGCTGGCGATCTGGTCGATCTTCCGGGGAATCAACACCGAGTGCGCTTCGTCCGAAGAGAACCCAACGGCCGTCGTCCGTCGGCTTGCCGGGGAAACCACCCGAACGGTGGTTGCCGGGATGACCCGGGCCTTGAGCCGGGAGGAGCTCCGGGCCGCCGGCTACCTGGCCCTGCTCGGAGAGATCTTTGCGGTTCGGGCCGCCACATTCCTGATCGATGACGCGCCGGCCTTGCTCCGCCGACTGATGGATCACCGCATCATCACAACACAACTGGAGTATACGCCGCCGATCATCGGCACAACCGATGACAGCCCGCTGGTCTTTACCCATTCTCTCCTCCGTCAGCATCTGGCCGAACAAGCCCCCGAAGCCTACGAACGCCTGATGTCGGTGCTCGAATCCGAGGTCCCCCTGTATTCGATCGCCCCCTTTCTGCACGCACACAAGGGAAGGTTTCCCAGAGACCGGATCGACCTGCTGGAAGGATTTGTCTGGCAGTCGATCAGATGCGGCACCGAACTCCTGGACTCTCCTTACTGGAATCTGGGCATTGCCATCAACAAAGCGGCTCAGGATCAGGTCGAAGCCCATCGGGACATCCTGAGCGATGAAGAGTATCGCGATCTTCGCGTGGAGTTGCTTCTGCTGGAATGCGGCCTCTACAATGCGTTCGTCAACGCAGAAGCCTTCCGAAAACCGGCCGAAGAGTTGCTGGAACTGACCGCCTCTCCGTCGGACGAGGAAGAGGCGATACAACGGCTTCGTGCGCTGGAGTTCGCCATTTATCAGGGAGGTCATGCCTGGTCCTTCCAGACAGTCTCCGTTCTGGATGAAATGGAACGGGTCACCGAAGCCCATCCTTCGCTCCGGCTGCATGAAGTCTACCTTCATGTGCTGACCACCGTTGCCGGCGGCATCCGGGCATCCGGTTCGATCGAGATGACGCGCCGACTGCAAACACATCTGGATCAGATTCTGCAGGCGACCCGCACCGGTGAGGAAAAGGCATCCGAGGTCCGCCAGACCGCCCTCATCTGGATTGCCCCCAGCCTTCTGCCGATTTTCGACACCCCGGAAGAACTGGAAGACCGCTCCCGCCTTGCCGAGGAAATTCTCCGCGAATGCGGCGGAGCAAAACCGGTCGGCATGATGCTGACCGCATGGCCCAGATTCCTGGAGGCGACCGGTCGCTCCTCCGAAGCGGCTGATATTCTGGGTCGCTGGATGATGCCGAAACTGACCGGCTATGATCTTCCCCAACAGTTTGCTCTGCGCATGCTTGGTATGCTGGTTGAAGGGGAACGGGGGACACCCCTCCCGCAGATCGCCCAACAGGCAAAACATCTGATCGGAGAATTTCTTGAACTTCAATCCAACGGTGAGGAGGAGATATCCAGCTACGCCCATATCGCCGTCAGTACCCACCTGATTGTGATCGGAGTCATGCGTGGAGACCCGGGCTGGGGAATCACAACGGCCCGGGAGATTTGCGGCGACGATCCTTCGATCACTGCCTACATGCACTTCGAGCGGAGTGTGCTCGATCGCGACCTTGAGGCACTCAGGAAAATCGTCGAGCAACAGAGTTGTCCCGAACCGTTCCGGGAGATCGTCTCGGCCGCTCTTGATCTCTCTCCTCCCGACGAGGAGACCGGATCCCCTTCTCTGTTGGAGAAGACCCGAAAACTTCTGCTGGAACCGATTATTCGCCGGCAACATCTGCTGCGTATCCGCATCGTCATCAGTCTGCTGGAACTTGAGTCTCCGGCAATGAAGGATATGAAAGCTACTCTGGAGGAAGAGATCCGGCAGGCGATCACAAACGGACTGGAGTGGCTCTCCGGTTGTGATGCTCCCGGTTACCTCCCTCCGCTGGCCGCTCTTGCCGACACCTACCTGCAAAACGGTGAGAAGATATCGGAACAGAGAGAGAGCCGGAGCGAGGCCGGGTCGACAAACCGGAACCAACCGGAAGGGGAACCGGAAATCCGGTTGACCATGATCGGGAAGATCACAACCGTCCGGGAGGGGGAGAAACAGCAGGGGATCAGAGGAGGACGACAGCAACGTCTGGCCGGGTTGCTTGCGGCAAACGCATTGCAATCCATTCCTCTTTCACTGCACGACTTCCGCGAACTGGCAACCGAAATCGACGATCCGGACGAAAGTGCCAACTACTTGCGAATCCTTGTCGCACGGCTGCGCAAACGAATGGGGAACGACACGGTCATCACCGACGGGAAGTCGGCTCCGCGCTTCGATACCCGTCTGGTGGCAATCGATCTGCTCGATGGAGTACGATTGATCGAACAGGGACTCGCCGCGCTGGAGAACAACAACGGAGGAGGAGCCGTGCTGGCCCTTGGGAAGGTGGCCGATATGCTGGCCCAGGGAGATCTCTACCCGGAACTGGAAGGTGAGTTCTTTGAAGCCGCACGCAAAGAGTACGGAAAACGTCTGCGCGAGGCGATTCTCCTGACAATCGACTGGTTGCACCGGGACGGTGGAGAAGCCACCGGACGGAGATTACTTGAGAAGGGCCTGAAGGCCCTGCCGAACGATGCGGCACTGAAAAACCGCTTGTGACGCTATCGAAAGAGACCGGAATGTTCTGCTCATGCGAACTCCGTCACATCCGACCTGACGGCTCTATCACACAACAAGCAAAGCAGGGGGATGAACTCCCCCCCGCTTTCTCTTCTTCCCGGACTTCTCGCCCGGTATCTGTCGTCTTCCACTTAGTTTCTGTCCACCGCATACCATGCTCCTCCCACGCGAACAAGCGTCGTCGCTCCCCCCTGCGGGATCGTCATCCCCGTATCCGTTCCGTCGGTTGCAAGTCCGTTCAGCGTGATCCCCCCGGCCGTCGTGTTGACCACGTAGAGCATCTGACCGTCGACGCCTCCCGACGGAACCGAAAGCGTTCCGCCGGTTGCCTCGACGATCACCGCATCATCGCCGATCGTCCCCCCTCCCCCCACCGCTTGTACCTCTGCGACCAGAGCGCCGTCGGCAAGTTCCAGACCGACCCCGCCGGTGTGTGTGTTCCGGATCCGCACCGCCGATTCCCCGACACTGGTGTTTGCCACGTCCAGTCGCGCACCGGGCACGGTACCGATACCTGCGTTACCGTTTCTTCGCACCGTCATGAGCGATGTCGTTCCATCTGTCAATTCCAGAACATTGGCCGTACCGATTCCGTTTGTGTTGACCACACGCAATCCCCCGGTAGAGGAAGCGGAAGCGATAGTGGCAAAGCCGGTCTCGGTCACGCTGAAGAGATCGGCCGCCGCCCCGTTCGCCTCGACGGCAAAGCTTGATCCGCTGCCGTTGTTGTCGTCATCAATGTTCACCACAATGCTTCCGTTGCTCCGCAGATCCAGAGTCAGCGGTGCGTCGATTCCCACGGCGTTCTGCAGCTCACCTCCGTTCAGGTCAAGATCGCCGTTGATCTCCAGCACTTTCCCCCCGTCATCCCACAGAAGATCGGCACTCTGCGCCATGCCGCCGCTCCCCCCCGGATCGCCGAAGAGAAGTTGTTCGGCAACCAGACTGAAAGCAGGACCACCCGAAGAGAAGGTGATCGTTCCGGCAAAGCTGATGTCGGCGTTGACGATCTGGGGCGAAGAGGACTCGCTTAGCAGGAAGGAGGCTCCGGCAGTACCCGGGTCGGGAATCGTGAGGATGGTGTTCTGCGCCAGCGGATTCGATGTCTGCACCGTAACGGTATTTCCGCCGCCGTCGGCCGCATCATCGTCCAGCACAAGACGCTGGGAACGGAGATCACGATACTGAGCCGAAAGAAGAATGGGAAAGAAGATCAGAGCCGCAACGGCTCCCGGGAGGAACAGGGTGGGTTTCATAAGGCATTTCTCCAAACATCTGAGTGAATAAAGGATGAGTGTAAGGTCGATGCCGACGAAAGTACGGGATTGAGGAAAAAAGGACAACCCGGATGTCCGGAGAGAATGAAAATCCCGCCGACCGGCGGAATGGAGCGAGCGGGCAACGGATCCGAAAAAAACAGGGGGAGAGAACAGTCCGCCCTCTCCCCCTGCCGATCGTTTTCATCCTCACGGTCTACTCGATTCGCGTCACCTTCACAAACGAATTGGTCTCCACAGTCACCGTGCGCCCCCCTCCGGCACTGGTCATGCCCCACTGTATCGTCATGTCTCCGGCCGTCCCTCCCGTCTCGATAATTCCGCTGACAATGATAATTGCCCTGTCGGACTGACTCAGAGGAATCGACTGCGAGGCGGCAACACCATCACCGGTGATGATATCGCTTGCGCCGAACAGATTCCCGTCCTCGAAGTGCGAATGGAAGCTGACTTTCATCGTCGAGCCGGCCGGAACATCCGCACCAAGCAGAAGCGAACCCAGGAACTGCCCCTTCAGAGCGTACAGAAGGCCGTAGACCTCGTACACCTGATTTGCGTTGAGCGCAATCGAAAGATCATCATCGTTCTGCAACGAACCGCTGGTCGTCGATTCGTCGACCGTCTTCCGTGCGGTTGCGATCCCCCCGATATGAGAGAGCGTAAGCGAAGGATTCGCCCAACTCAGCGTGCCGCTTCCGTCGGTCTTCAGCACATCTCCGTCCGCACCGTCGGCCGGCGGAAGCGTGTAGTTGATATCGGCACCCTGCGCGCC
>CAMLOB010000128.1 GCA_946481475.1 uncultured Chlorobiota bacterium
CGGACTTCTTCGACCATGCCCCGAGCATTGGAGAGGCGATCATCGGCGGCGGAGTGACCGGGGAGCAGCGCAAGGGTAGGCACGCATCCCGCCACAGCGGACCTTCGGCTTCAGCTCTCGCCAACAAGGATGCCGGAGTCACCGGGGAGCGTCCCGACCCGGAGAAGATGGGGAATCTGCGGCGGGTTCAATCGGTGCCGACCGACGACACCATTGATCTCTACCGGATCACGGATGATCTCGACCCGAACGAACTGCACGATGAAGGCTTCAGTGCCATCCTCACCGCCAACATGACGCTGTGGAAGTACATGGCCCCCTACAGCAAATCCCTGCCGGAAATCCTTCAGTCCGGAGACTTCATCGACACGATCCCTTCGGACTGCGAGGACATGAACCAGGCGGTACCCGACGCGGTCGGTCCGTTCTTCCGGCACAAAGCCTACGCACACGAGCCGACGAACGAGATATCAACCGAAGAAGACTTCGAGAACCTGGCCCGGCATCCGGAGAATGGCCGTATCGCGATCAGCTACGACCGTCTTCCGGACGTCTTCGGTCCGGTCTGGGAGACCTTCCCCGACCATGATGAATGGGACAGCCTTGCGCCGCACGGGCAGATTCGTAACCTGAAGGGACGTGAGGCGGCGGTTGCCTACCGCGAACACGGGGGAGAACCTTATCATTACTCGGTCATCAGCTACGATGAGCGGGGACGACCCGAAGCCCTGCTGCGCTACACGGAGAATCTCGGGTTCGACGCAGTCTACTATCAGTACAACTCCTTGAATCAGGTAACCTCGGTGACGGTCGCCGATCCGTTCCGTCAGTTCACGACGTGGTACGGTTACGATGACAATGGCCGGGTTGACAGTGTGTGGACAAAGCTTGGCAACGTAGGGAGTGGACTTGAAGGATATGTCAGTCATCCGGCCCGCTATCCGGCAACGCCGCTGACCCGTCCGGACGACGCGGAGATCACGTATGTGTACACAAAGACGGGCCAGGTCGACACGATGGCCTACCCGACCGTTTCGGTGATTGTGGACTATCATTATTCGCCACGGAAGTGGCTGGACACATTGATTGCGACGAAAGGAGGGGTTGACCTGTTCAAGCAGGAACTGACGTTTGATGCGGCGGGCCGCATTACGAGACAGATGTCGTCACATGGTGGAGGCAGTGCCTACAGGCAGGACTATGGGTACGACGCGATTAACCAGTTGACCAACTGGGTGAAGAAGCCGCCGGGAGTGCAGCAGACAAGTGAGAACTACGCGTACGACGCGGTGGGGAACCGTGAGAGCATCACGTATTCGGGCGCGGGGATGAGTCCGCCGTTGCCGCAGTTGGTGTATGATCTCGGTCGAGGTTCGGGTCCGGGTGTCGGTCCGAATCAGATGTTGAAGTCGCAGGAGTGGGTGGGGACGACGGCCGGTAACTACACGGAGTACACATATGATCCCGACGGTTCGATGAACAGCCGGAAGCGGTATGATGCCACCAGCACGCTGACGATGGAGGAGCGGTTCGGGTACAGCAGTTGGCGGGGACTAAGTTGGAAGTATGAGCGTGAGGACCCGAACATCCCGGTCGGCCCGAACATCTGGGAGTATCGGTATCGGTACAACGCGATGGGGGAACGTGAGCAGAAGCGGGAGTGGCTGAATCCGTCGGGAGATGGAACGGCACCGGGATATGAGTGGACGTATTATCTTCTGGGTGGGAGCAAGGAGCAGTTGAGTGTGTGGAAAGGGATGCAGACATCGGAATCGGAATTCTGTGGATCAGTGACAAGTGGAAGTTACGTGTATTTATATCCAATAGAATACTCGTCTTATGCTATCGAGTATAATGGAGAAACAGAGGATATACTTCGAATAACAACAAAACCGAATGGAGCGAAAGAATATTATGTTACAGATCATCTTGCATCGGTTCGTGTAAAGCTTGACACTAATGGCCAGATCATTCTTTCAAATGATTATTCACCTTTTGGACAGTTGATAAATGGGCAGGAAAATAGGCGATTGTTTAACAGTAGGGAAAAAGATAGTGAATGTGATATGTACAACAATGGTGTCCGTAAAATGGATGCAGATGTTGGGCATTTTGTAAGTATTGATCCTTTGTGGGAAAGTTTCAGGGCTTGGAGTCCATATCAATATGGTTTTAATAATCCTTTAGGAGTTGTTGATCCAGATGGTAACCAAGGCCGTCCAGCGGGTCGTCCATCAGGACGGAGAGGTCAGAGACCTGCCCAACAACCGCGCCGAAGGCCAGCAGGAACGACACCTAAACCTCCAACTCAGTCTCAGAAGCAGACCCAAGCGGCTCGTCGTACAGGGCAGACACGTGAGAACATGGAAAGGAATTCTAATCCTCAACAGACTGCTCGTATTAATGAGGCTAATAAAAAAGCGGCAGAGACTGCTCGTCAGATTGCTGATAATCTGCGAATCAGAAAACAAGTAAAAGCTTCTATAGCAAGAACTGTTCATGAAGGGAAACAAGGAAAGCATATTGTAGGACATAATAACTATCAAAGTGGTAAAAGTGTTCTGACTACAGGGGCGCAACAATTATTGAATGATTTCCATAGCGGAAACGTGAGATCTTGGAATCCTGTTGGTAATAGTGGTGCGAAGGTCAGAGTGGATTTCGGTAGAGTTATAGGAAATCACGTAGACGCTAATGGAGTTTCGACTCCAACAACTGTCGGTATTATTCACAGTAGTTTTTCTGATGCTCATATCGTACCAGCTGCGCCAAATGCAAATGTGATTACTCCTTCACAATAAAAAACTATGATAACTCTAGGTCAGCTGAAAATATCGCTTCAACGAGCACTGCTAGGCAATGTCCCCGCCTCCATGAAAGCCGTCACTGCAGGTATTGTCGATGCCGGTACAATACATATCCGTGTCTACTTCGATGGACGTAGCCGCGAGAGCGAGCGGGAACTGACCGGCATCATCGGAGCGGAAGTCGTGGCCGATTTTCCTGATATTGTCGACATCAGGGAGGAGACGGTCATTACAGATGCCCCTGCCAATCGCCTCGACTGTCTGGAGTTCTGGGCGTATGTGAGGTATGAAGAGTAGATTGAACTTCATTAAATGCAGAAAGACCTGAATTGTCCAGATGATTCCAGGTCCGGAAGTTTACTGTTGTCCGATAGTCCTATGAAAGTGAACCTTCTATGTCGTTTTGAGATCGGTGGAGACCATCTCGATTAAGGAATCTATCAGCATGAGTGATACGCAAACTACAGCCGAAACGACGACTGAGCGTGAAGTAGTAATCGCAGGGGGCGGCCCGACCGGACTGATGCTGGCGGCCGAGCTGGCCCTGGCCGGAATCGACGTCGTCATCGTCGAGCGACGTACCAGTCAGGAACTTGACGGATCGCGGGCCGGGGGGCTCCACTCCCGCACGATCGAGGTGCTCGATCAGCGCGGCGTCGCCGAGCGATTCCTCTCGGCGGGGCAGACGTATCCGCACGTGGGCTACGCACAGAATTTTCTGGGCATCGGCGACTTCCCCACCCGCCACAACTACCTGCTTGCCCTCTGGCAGAGCGAGTTCGAGCGTATCCTTGCCGACTGGGTTCTCGGTGAACTCGGCGTTCCGATCCTTCGCGGTTGCGAGGTTGTCGGCTTTGTTCAGGATGATGATGGTGTTGATGTTGCGCTCTCCGGCGGGACGACGATCCGGGCAAAATATCTCGTCGGCTGCGACGGAGGACGCAGCCTGGTCCGCAAGGCGGCCGGCATCGACTTCCCCGGATTCGATCCCTCGGTGAGCTGGATGATCGCCGAGGTCGAGATGGAGGAGCAGCCGGAGATCGGCCTGCGTCGCGGTGGGGGAGGCATCGGTCCGGTCAACCCCGGGAAGGGGGGAGGACCATACCGGGTCATACTGACCGGGAAGCCGCACGATCACACCGAAAACCCCACTCTGCAGGAACTCAGCGAGGCGCTTGTCGCCGCCTACGGGACGGACTTCGGGGTACACAGTCCGATATGGATCTCCCGATTCACCGACGTGAGTCGTCAGGCGGCCTCCTACCGCAGCGGACGTGTGTTGCTTGCCGGAGATGCCGCCCATGTCCATGCCCCGACGGGGGGTCAGGGCCTCAACACCGGCGTGCAGGATGCCGTGAACCTCGGATGGAAGCTGGCTCAGGTGGTCCGCGGCATATCACCCGGGAGCCTTCTGGACACCTATCATGCCGAACGGCATCCGGTCGGTGCCCGGGTGTTGCACAACACGATGGCGCAGGTCGCACTCGGCAATCCGGATGACCGCCACCAGGCCCTCCGCGAAACGATGACCGAACTGCTCGGCATGGACGAACCCCGCAAGCGTATCGCCGGAATGATCTCCGGTCTCGACATTCACTATGATCTCGGTGAAGGACACCCGCTGCTCGGACGCCGCATACCCGACCTTGATCTACAGATTCCAGATGGTCCCGTGCGCCTCTTCACGCTGTTGCACGACGCACGACCGGTCCTCCTCAATCTCGGCGAACCCGGCAGCCTCGACATCGCGCCGTGGGGGGATCGGGTTCGCTTGGTCAATGCTGAATATGACGGGATCTGGGAGCTTCCTGTTCTCGGCGAAATCACTCCACCCGTTGCGGTATTGATCCGTCCCGACGGATATGTTGCCTGGGTTGGGGATGCCGGGGAGCAGGGGCTTCAGGATGCGTTGAGTATGTGGTTCGGTCCGTCTAGTAGGGTGCCGTGTCGGGGCGGAGTCAAGTCTGTTTGAAGAGGAAGGATAGAGCGTAGTCGGGGATTACCGTGAGATTTAGGAGTAGGAAGAGACGGATCAGGCCGAAAACGAGCAAAAACGTGTTGAACGAAAGGATGATCGACATTTAGTTGAATTCTGCCCTTGAAGTGCGAATACCGAAAACCTTTAAAAAACTGACACGCATCTTCCGATCATAGCCTACATGATCGACAAACGATTGCCAAGCAGATTCCTGAGATTGATCGAGAGGATTAGGTGATATAATAGTCGGAACAATCTTACGATCGACTTTTATTCCAGAGTAAAGTCCGAATGGAGGTACATAAATCTCTACTACTTGTATCTGGGGGAATTTCCGCAAAATGCGCATTGATTCAAGTGTCAGGATCTTATCACATGTCTGGCTTGTCTGGAAATATCTGTCGAAGTCTTTTCTCTGCAAAGTGGTACTGGGATTGCTGTCCTTGTAGTTATCGAAGTTCTGGAAGTACTCAATAATAAAGTGGTTAGATTTGCCTTCTGGGAACCCGCTTGATCTCACAAAAGTAGAGCCTCTTAGACTACCAATGTGCTCTATTAACTGATTGTATTCTTCACGTGACCATAATGTCATAATTGTGACCAATTTGTTTGAATTGCATCAATAGGGGTTGTTAGCTGAAATGAACAGTTCTCAACCCGTTTGTCAAACTCTTCAATTAACTCTTTTCTTCCTTCCCAATTACCTGAGATTGCTGGGTTCCTTTTCTCCCACCAATCATCTTTCATATCAGATGTAATGAAAACGACGGACGACGGACGCTTGCGCTCGACTATACGAAGAAATTCATCCCAGATATAGAAGTCTCCGAACTTTCGATGAAACGGCAGTTTTGGAGCGTATGCGCTAGGCCATGCTTCATTCTTACTATTATCACAGTATCCTGGTGGGGTTCCGTTGGAGAATCGAATTTTTGCTTTCTCATTTAAGGATTCAACCTCTGAGATAGTGGCTGTTTCTTCTTTTACAGCTTGCTTTATCCACTTTTTAATGCATTTGTGGTACTGTTCTAGCAGAACCCTCGTCTCTTTTTCTCTTGCGGATTGAAATGTTCTGACTGCTGCAAGATACTTTTGGCCTAGTTCCTCCATGTATTGATATGAATCGTCACTGCAAAATCTCGATGCATAGCTTTCTGACAGAAGTATTGTTTCATTAACCTTTTCACCCCACTGAGTTATAGAAGCGATTACCTTATCCTGTACAGATTCTTGATTCACTTTATACTCGAGATCAACATGAGATGGGATAATGAGTTTGTTTATATCTGCGTAGACCTGAATAAGTCTGCGAAACCTTAAGGCTTGATCTTTCCCACTAAGCTGAATAGGCTGTGGAATTCGCTCTGCTTGATCTTCTAATGCATGCATCATTGAGAAGAGTGCAGATGTATCTAGTCCAATTATCTCGGGCCCTATGTGCTGCGCTGCCATGGTGGGTACATGATTCTTTCCTATGGACATATCACTCGCTTCTAAGTCTATTGCTGATCAAAATAGCAACTGTGCCATAATGGACAGCGTTAGCCTAAACCGCTCAATGTGGAAGGTTTTTAAAGTTGAAACGAATATATATAAAAAGCATCATATGTTTCAGAAAGAATTCAATGTCTCGCTTATCGGAACCCGTTACAGTAGTGAAACCTAGAACATCGATGTGCGGTGTCTATGCTGGCTGTTACTACAAAGAGCAGTATTCAGGGCTGCTTCGATGGCTTCTTCTCTAACTGTTTCTCACCTGTCTTGGATAGGGACTTCCGTCTTGATTATGTCTTCCCTTACCTACTTTGTTTACCGTTCTTCTCCCTCCACCGAAAATACTCCGACGGCCGCAATCTGTACCGCGCAATGTTTCCTTCATGAAGGCTCATTAATTCCGTCTCCACGACTTCTATGAATCTGGCACGATCTTTAGACGGGATGCTCCGGCTCGCCTCCGTTCTGATCCGCTCGATGGTTTCCTTCCCCACCATTGTATCCTGAACAATCTCCCGGACCAGTTCCCCGATGGCGTTCCGGTATTTCAGACGAAACGGGTCGGGTTCTCCCAGCGACCGGCGCACAGCCGAGTAGCGGGCGCAGGAACGTTCGTAGGCCCAGACGTAGACGTCCCGCAGGTACTCCACCCGGTTCTGTTCGTAGACCGTGAGAATTGCCCGAACGTAGTCTTCATGAGGGACATCCACGAAGGAAAGGGGGACCAGATTCCGGCGGATCAGCGGAATGTTGGCCGCAAGTCTGGAGACCCGTTTGTTGACGTCCTCGAACGGTTGCAGATAGGGGATGTGAACCATTGCGAAGAAGGATTGCTCGAACGGGTCGTGGATTTCTTTCCCCTTGCGGAGAAGCAGTTGGAAAAGTTCCTCCACATATTTTTCTCCGTCCGCCGGATGGTAGACCGATCCGGTAATGCCGATCGACTTTCCCCGAATCCTGCCGCAGGCTCTCGGATCGGCGAGCAGGTTATCCGACAGCAAAGCGTGAAGTCCGCAGATGGTGTAGTGATTGAATCCGATTTCCTCCGCCTGCTCCACCAGCAGTTCAATAGCGGCTTTATGGTTCAGAATCATCTGCGCCTCGGTTACGCTCCGTCCCTCGGCCTGTTCGCCGAGTTCGATCAGTCGTTCGGTCTCCAGAAGCGAGTAGGTGTTCCCTTCCAGACGACTGGAATTCCAGGAGAGATCAATCAGCAAGCGAGAGAGGACGTGCCGTGCATAGGTTCCCGCCGGCATCTCGGTTTCCGTTGTTCCGCTGATCTCCCGGAGATGCCGCCGAATATCTTCGGTAAGATAGAAGGAACGATCGGGCTGATAATCTTCCAGGAACTCCCGATTGTATCCGACCGGATGCCGTTGAGTTGTCGGCAGCATTGCCGTCTCTTTGAGAGTTCGTGAAATCGGAGTAAGGGGAATGGAAGGAGCGTTGTCCGGCTTTACCTGTTCAGACCGTTTTGATTTTTCCCGCTCAATGTCCAAAACATACCGGGTGCCTCGTCCTTCACCCGACACCCGGAGCTTGTTCTCTTCAATCAGTCGGGCCAAACGGCGCTGCAGCGTCCGGCGGGAGACGGAAAACGGCAGTCTTGAAGCGATCTCATCAAGCGTTGCGCCATCTTCATACGAGGCAACGATATCGACGATGATCTCCAGCTCACTTTTCGGAATCTGTTTCGGCATGGTTCTATCAAGTTTTGCGCGCCACATTGACGGTTTGCGCGACAAAATAAGGCGTTTGCGCGCCACATCAGCGATTTGCGCGACAGAAAAACCGTTTGCGCGCCACATCGAACTTGTCGGTTCTCTCCGGCATCTCTCCTTCTTCCCGATGTCACATCCCGGAACTCACCGCGTCGGGGAAGGCAACTGAGCGATTTCATACCATCAACCAACCGGGAGAACCGAACACGATGCGACGATTCATTCCA
The DNA here is from genome assembly GCA_946481475.1 of uncultured Chlorobiota bacterium. Next base: position 8,228 of record CAMLOB010000128.1, read on the forward strand.
TTTCTGACTCTGCCCTTTTTCTTTCTGGGATTTGCCCACCTGACAAGCGAACGTGAGCGGACTGCCGGCGAGTCGGTCTTTGCCGATCCGGCCTACAACAAAGTGATGCCGGTTGCCGACCTCGGCGCGGTGGAGTATCGGGAAGGGGTGACTGCACGACTTGAATATCTGGAAAGCGTACTTCGCGAGCGGAATGTTGACGGATGGCCGGAGGAGTTGCGGGCCGAACGGCTGAGAAATCTTGACCGGCTCCGTGCGTACCGTCTGGCCGGACGCTTCCCGGTTAACTACGACCATCCGGACCGGCAGCTTCCGTGCTTCCTCGATCGGGACGGCAACCTCTGCGCTGTGGCGCATCTGATTGCCGAATCGGCAGGGATGGAGCTTGTGAAGGACATCAACGCACGTTATCAGTATGCGACGGTCTCCGAAATGGAGATGCAGGAGATCGACCGCTGGATCGCCTCTTCGGGACTGACGAGAGAGGAGGTGATCACGATTCAGGAACCGGGATTTAGATCTGCCGAGCGAGAATTACCGTTCAGGGAAATCTCCGCCAACGATCTCCTGATGCCGGCAGCATCAGACTCTGCACGAATTCTTCCCGCAGTCGATTCCGCATCGATACGGCGAATGCCGCAGGTGCAGGATACGCTGCCTGATCTGAGCATGAGGGGGAATGTCGAAGTGCGATTGACGAATGGCGAATGAAGAAGAAGAGAATGTCGAATAAAGAGAAACGCTGATAGCTCAAAGCCCACTGCTGACGGCTGATAGCTACCCGGACTCGCGCAAAGA
>CAMLOB010000129.1 GCA_946481475.1 uncultured Chlorobiota bacterium
GCCACACCGGCGAACACAAAGCTGAACGGAGCCACGGTCAGCCTCACATTCTTCGAATTCGATCCGGTTGCCGGATATCAGGTTGCCGCGACGCTTGCTCCGGGCAAGGCCTACTTCGTGGAGCTTCCCGGCAGCGGAGGCGTTCTCCAGTTCAATCCATAGTTCCGGTCATTACTTGCAGCATACGTGAAACAGAACTCAAACAACAGCAATACAGAACATATACAGATCATGAATTCGATGAAATTTCTCAACAGGGTCGCCCTGTTCATGCTGGGCTTCCTCCTGATCGGGGGGATTGCCTACGGACAGGCCAACACCAGCGTCGCCGTAACCGTTACCGACAACGGCGGCTCGACCCGTACGCTCGATTTCGGCGTCAACACGGCCGCCACCAACGGCATCGACGCCTCGCTTTCGGAACTTTCGTTGCCGCCGTTCCCGCCGTCGGGAGTCTTCGAGGCCCGCTTCGTCTCGCACGGTAACGGAACGATCGGTCAGGGCTCCCCGGCCGACTACCGGCCTTCGACCTCGGCCACGCAGACCGATCTCTACAAGATCAAATTCCAGGTCAGTTCGGGAGGAGGGTATCCGGTAACGATCAATTGGACAGCTTCCAGCGTTGCCTCGCAGTACGGATTTGCAACGATGACCGACCCGTTCGGCGGCGCGGTGATCGGCACGATCGACATGCGAACCACCTCGCAGGTGGTCATCACGAACACGGCCATCACCGAGGTGGTGATCGAGACGCACGATCCGGTTTCGGCTCCGACCGGGATCACCGTCAGCGGGTGCCCGCTCGACTTCGGCATCGTCCAGATTCCGACACCGGGAACCGCTGTGGAGAGCCTGACGATCGGCAATGCCGGAACCGATCCGGTGACGATCGACAGCATCACGTCGTCGAATCCCGATTTCGCCATCACCGCTCCGGCCTCCTTCCCGCAGACGGTAGCGGCGACGGACCTTCAGGTTGACGTGACCTATACCGCATCGGGTGCGGGAGCGGCAAGCTCGACCATAACGATCTACTACGACGGCACGAACTCCACGACCTGCAACGCCACGGCGGTGGCCAGTTCGGGAGAAGGACTCTACTTCGTCACGACGCTCGACAGTGTCGCGGACAACTCAAGCGGCCATTCGACCGAGATCGGACTGAAGTACAGCGGTGCGACTCCCGCCCAGGGCATCCAGTTCAAGATCAACATTCCGAACAATCTCAAACGGATCAAGAGCGTGGGACTGGGATCGGCAATCACAAGCCCGGCCGACTGGTCGTTCGATTACGAGATCGAGCGGGCGGCAAGCGCTTCGGAAGTGACCGTGGTGCTATACGGAAACAACACGTCGGTGAACCTTCCTGCGAACACCGATCATCTGTTCGTCGTCACCTTCGACATCGCCGATATCAAGCTCTGCAATGGAGATGCCGGCGGCGACGACTCGACGGCGGTGATGTATCTGAGTGATGTTCAGTCGGCCCTGGCAACCGACCTCGGTGAGCCGGCCGGTATCGGCGTCGATCCGAACCGCGACTCGACGACCTGCTACATCTACAACGGCTCGTCCCGCGGCGACGTCAACTGCGACGATCATGTCGATGTGCTCGATCTGCTTGAGATCAACGACGTTATCCTCAACCGCGGCACGTTCGATGCGTGGCAGTTCAACCGGGCCGATCTGGCCGAGTGGAGCCCGGTCTGGGCCTCGGGCGAGATCTTCAACGATGCCAACAACTACGGCGATGCCTCGGTGAACGTTCAGGACCTTGTCCTGATCACCAACGCAATCCTCAACGAGCAGTGGCCCGATTCCGACGTTCTGAGAAAAATCGAGTCGATTGATGAGGGCAAGAACGGTTCGGCGACTGCCGGCGGGTCGTTGCCGGAGACGTTTGCCAAGGGGAACGGACTCTACGATGTGAAGTTTACCTACGAGGTCGCCAACAACGGCATCATGGTGAATATGGACAATGTGGTTCCGGTGAAGGGATATCAGATGAAGCTGAAGGCGGCCGATGCGCCGGAGGATCTGATGATCACGCTCGACAACGGAATCGAGACTCCCTTCAAACTCTCGTATGCGGTCATCAACGGCGAGATCCGGATCGTGGCGATCACCGCCAACGGCGATCCGATCCAGCCGATGAACGGCAAACTGATGGATATTCCTTTCTCCATCAGCAATCCGAACGTCGTTGCGGTTATCGAGCCGATCACTGTCGGCGGTGCGAACAACCAGTCGCTGAAGGTGGAGTGGGAAGTCCATGCGAAAGTCTCCGGCGTTACCGAAGCCGGAACGCGGAACACATTCGCTCTGGAGAACGTGCCGAATCCCTTCGGCAGCGCGACCACGATCCGGTTCACGCTTCCGACTGCGGGGGCCGTAACTCTGGTCGTAACCGACGTTGCGGGGAAAGTCGTGGCACGCCCGCTGGACAACGCTGTCCGGACGGCCGGTGAGGGGAGCGTCGAGTTCGATGCATCGGGTCTTCCGAGCGGCATCTACTTCTACACGCTGACTTCCGCAGGTGAGTCGGTGACCCGTCGCATGGTTCTCGCGAACTGATAACGACCGGGCTCCGAATCGGACAAACAGGTACTGCCGTCGGTCGCACAGAGGCCACTCTGTCGACCGACGGCATGTGCTTGATACGGACCGGAGACAGCAATCAATTCCCACATCAACCAGAGGTATGAAAACATTGAAGAAGGGGAGTTCGGCTCTTGTATCCCTGACGGTTGCGGCGATCCTTTTGGGCGCACTTACTCTGCGGGGACAGAATGATGAGGTCGCAGAACTGCGCGGACGGGTTGTCGATAACGCATCGGGGGAACCTGTTCCGGGGGTGACGGTGATTATCCGGGATACGAGATCGGGAGGGGCCACCGATATGAACGGCGTCTACTCGGTGCGGGATCTTGCCGTCGGCACATACGCCGTCGAGTTCAGATCGCTCGGGTATGCCCTGCAGGTGGTTACCGATGTGCAGATCGTTCCGGGGGTGAATATGCTTGACATGACATTGCACGACAGTTCGCTTGTCGAAGAGGGAGTAGTCGTTACGACCCGACGGAAGATGGGGACCGAGGGAGCATTGCTCTCGATCCGGCGAACGTCCGCCACGATGGACGACGGCATCTCCACCGCCCAGATGCGGCGTTCGCCCGATGCGACGAGCGGCGAGGCCCTGGCCCGGGTGACCGGTCTGGCGATCGTCGACAGGAAGTTCGTCTCGGTCCGTGGAGCCAACGAACGATACAACGTCACGCGCATCGACGGTATCTCCCTGCCGAGCACCGATCCGGACAAGAAGTCCTTCTCGTTCGATCTCTTTCCGGCAAACCTGCTGGAGAACATGATCGTCTCGAAAACCTACACGCCCGATCTTCCGGGAGACTTCACCGGCGGACTCGTGCAGTTGAACACGACCGATTTCCCGGACCGCCGGACGCTGCGGATTTCGGTCTCGGTCGGATATGAAGGGGAGACGACGTTCGGGAAGATCGAGCTTCCGAAAAATGGAGGGACCGACTGGCTGGGCATTGACGACGGTCTGCGGGAACTTCCGGAAGCATTTCCCTCCTCTCCTGTCTTTCGTGACTCGCTGGGCGAATCGGAACGGGCCGGGTGGGGGAAGCGGCTCTCCAACAACTGGGTTCCGGCCGAACAGAGCGTCCCGCTCAACTCCGGATTCATTCTTGCCTACGGCGATCGGTTCGCACTCTTCGGAAACGATTTCGGTCTTCTGGCTTCGCTTTCCTATCGCAACAGCTATTCTTCCGAGGAGATTTTCCGACGGGATACCGGTCGGTTCGCCTATCCGGGCGTGCAGAACGAATATTCGGTCCTGTGGGGCGGCATCCTCAATCTGAACTACAAGTTGTCCGCCACCCACAGTCTCGGCATCAGAAACGTGTACAGCCGGACATCGGAAAATTCGATGACGCTGCTTGAGGGGACCGACTTCAACACCAGTCAGACGCGCAGACTGAGCGGTCTCTACTTTCTTGAACGTGATTTTTACAGCGGACAGATCACCGGAGAGCACATGTTCCCGGCATTGGGGGGGCTTCGTCTGAACTGGCGGGGATTCGGATCGACGGCGAACAGGGACGAGCCGGATTACCGACGGTTCCTCTACTTCCGCGACGCATTCGACACAAGCGCTCCGTTCCGTGCGGCTATCAGCCAGGCTCCCAGTCACACGCAGATCGGACGTTTCTTCTCCCACCTGGAGGAGGATGCGGTCGGTTACGGAGGAGACCTGACGCTGCCGGTGCGGAAGATCAGACTGAAGGCGGGAGGAGTCGGCGAGAACAGGAGCCGCGACTTTGCGGCACGGGCCTTTGCCTACGGTTCGCGCAATTTTGCGTGGCAGTTTCCGGACGCTTCGCTCGACACGCTTCTGAGTCCGGAGAACATCGACTCCGGGAAGATCTTCATCGTCGAACAGACCAAGCCGCTCGACAGCTACACGGCGGAATCGAGTCTGGAAGCCGCCTATCTGATGGCCGATATTCCCTTTACGATCGCCGGTGCGAACTTCCGGACAATCCTCGGTGCCCGGCTGGAGAACTCGCGACAGAGACTGAACTCGGTTGCGCGTGACGACACCACCCGGATCAACGTCGATAACGACGAGACCGATCTGCTCCCTTCGTTCAATCTGATCTACATCGTCTCGGACCGACTGAACATTCGCGGGGCGTTCAGCCGGACGGTTACCCGGCCTGAGTTCCGCGAGTTTGCCCCCTTCGTCTTCTACGATTTTACGACCGACCAGAATATCTACGGGAATCCCGATCTGCAACGCTCCCTCTCCACCAACTACGATCTGCGGATCGAATTCTTCCCCGATGTCCGGGAGGTGATGGCGGTCAGTCTGTTCCACAAGAACATCGAAAATGCAATCGAGGCCGTGGCGATCACCGGAGGCATTCCGGAGAGGACGTGGGACAATGCCGACAAGGCGACCAACACCGGCATCGAGTTGGAACTGCGGAAATCCCTCTCCTTCATCCACGATGTCCTGTCCGGTTTTGCGGTCTCGATCAACTACACCCGGCTTGAATCGAACGTCGATGTCGTCGGCGATTCTCTCAGGGCGGGGAAGAACGGCAGGCGGCTTCAGGGACAGTCTCCCTACATCATCAACGCGGGATTCTACTACGACAACGCGAGTACGGGAACGTCTCTTTCTCTGCTGTTCAACAGGTTCGGAGCCCGGATCACCGAGGTGGCCAACACCGAACAGCCGGACTTCATCGAGCAGCCCCGATCCATTCTCGACCTCAGTCTCTCCCAGAAAATCATCGGCGATCTGGAGGCGAAACTCTCGGTCAGGAATCTGCTCGGCGAAGACGTCGTCTTCACGCAGGACGGTATCCCTTCGCGGGTCAACGGAAAAGATCAAAGTCTCTCGCTCGGGTTGTCCTGGAAGTTGTGACGGAGTCGATTCCGTTACGGCAACCGAACAGTCACGGCGGTACAGAACAGCGTTAACAGAACAGTTCCATTCAATCAACTACAGGAAGGCTGCAATGCGGAACGATAGAAGATGCTTCGGAAAACTTGCTCTGGTGTTTGCAGGGATCATCATCGCTTCGGGATATGCGCAGGGACAGATCAGCACCGATCTGGAGATCATCGTCACCAACGCCGCTCAACAATCGCGGACGCTCCACTGCGGCGTCAACGCGGCGGCGACCGACGGGGTCGACACGGAACTGGGAGAACTCTCGCTCCCGCCGTTCCCACCGACCAGTGCATTCGAGGCCAGATTCGTCAGTCACGGAAGCGCGACGATCGGTCAGGGATCACCGTCCGATTTCCGCCCCTTGATCTCAGCCGAACAGAGCGACGTCTACAAGATCAGATTCCAGCCCGGCTCCAACGGTATGCCGGTGACCGTCACGTGGGATATGGAATACGTGAAGGGGCACTACACCACCGCCACCCTCTCCGATCCGTTCGGCGGTGTGATCGTGACCGTCGACATGAAAGCGACCTCATCGCTGGAAGTGACCAACCCGGCCCTGACCGAGCTTGTTCTCCAACTCGACGGGCCGAGAGACCCGTCGTCGGGAGTTGCAGACGGAGATGATGCGGGGGAAAACATACAGGCCGAAATCCGTTTCGTCAACGGGAATCTGAGAGTCGACTACAGTCTGAGTCGGTCCGCTCTCGTTTCGATTGCTCTCTCGGATATCGGCGGCAGAGAAGTCGGAAAAATTCAGGAATCACGGGCGACGGATGCGGGAGACCATACGGAGATGTTCGATGTCACCGGGATTCCCTCCGGCATCTATTTCGTTTCGCTTGAAACGGAAGAGGGAAGAATCATCAGGAAAGCGGTTCTCGCCCGGTAGAGGGAATCCATGGTCGAACTGTTTGAACCCGGAAAGGTCCGCCGTTCATATCGTCATGCTCAATCAACCGCTCAGCGTTTCATGATCTTTCGTCTCCTTCTGTCGGTGACAATGCTCCTCGTTCTCCCCTTTGAACTCCCGGCCACCGTCAGGCTGAGTGGAGGGAGCGGAAACTGGAACAGCATCGCATGGATACCGGCAGGCCTTCCGGGACCGGAGGACACTGTGATCGTCACCACGCACGTGACCGGGATGCCCCCCGGTCGCTACGGGTTGCTTGTGATCGAGGCCGGGGCTTCCCTTGGGACGGCTCCCGGCCTCTTTCAGATCTCCGGACTGGAGAATCATGGAGAGCTTCGTCCGGCTGCCGGAACGGCGGTGAGATCGGTCGGAGACGTGTTCAACGGAGGGACACTCTCCGGGACCGGAGTTCTGGAGATGACCGCCGACGGATCAATCCTCTCCGGAGGAGGAGATGTCTCCAATCTCCTGATCAATGTCCCGTGGAACGGAACGATCCGTCTGGAAGACTCCTTCATCCTCGGCAGCCTGTATGTCGCTTCCGGTCGATTGATGACGGGGGAGTATGATCTGACGGTGGATGGGGATTTTACCTCGGCGTCGCCCTTCGGCGAGCCGGGGGTTGTTGCCGGTACGGGACTGGTGACGCTGAACGGACCGGGGAACGGTTCGGTTCGGGGCAATGTCCGGTTCGGATGGGTGACCGGCGAGGGGACGCCGCATCATCCTCTTCCCCCCGGCACGCACGGCACGTACGGAGGCCTCGGAGCAATGGTGACGTTTGCCTCTGACAGACGGGTGAGTTTCTGCGAGTTTCCCGGCTCGGTCGTCGTCGATCCGGGGGTGATCCTGACGGCCCGGGGGATCGGCGGCAAGGGGGTCAGCACGGTTCGGGGAGATCTGCTGAACCGGGGATTGCTGACCGCTTCGGATGATCTTCTCTTCTGGAAGGTCGAGGGGAATCTCCGCAACGAAGGGGAGATCGATCACTGCACGATCCTGATGACCGGACATCAGGCCGAGCTCAGAACCAACGAAGGAGCGTGGGGATACGACGCATCGCTCGAGTACCGGGCCTCCTCCGGCGGACGGCTGCAGATCTACGGTTCGATGACGCTCCCGCGCCTGACGATCGGAACGCTCTCCCCGGTCGACTCCGGCGTGACGGTTGCCGCCGGGTGGAGCGAGTTGCTGGTGCGCCACCGGTACATCAGCGACCGGAGCCGGGGCTGCGGTCTGATCTCCGATACGCTTGTCCGCCTCAGGAAAGATGCCGACGGGATCATCATCGCCGATATCAATTTCGAGGGGTTCTTCAATTCGATGATCAGCGGCACGTTCGGAGGTGTCGGACGGGTGGTCCGTATGTCGATGCCGAAGCGTATTGTGGGGGAGACGCGTTTCACCGGGACATTTCAGCAGACCCCGAACGCCCGCCTCGCTCTGGCATCTTCTCTTCTTCTCCCTCCCGGAACAACGCTTGAGGCCGACGTGACGGTAGAGGAAGGGGGCGTTCTCACGACCGGCGGAGATCTGACGACGCTCCGGGATCTGCGGGGAGGGGGACGTGTGGAACTGCTCGGTTCGGTCTCTGATCTCGATGTCCGTGGCGGATTCCTCGACAGTCTCCGTCTCTGCATCGGACGGGACACGGTGGTCTCCCACGTCAACTTCGTCCGTTCGGTTGTTCTCCCCCGGATGACGATCCATCCCGGCAGCATCTTCTCCCACCCCGACAGCGTCGATGTGGTGGTGAGCGACGATCTTCGCTACCGGATCGAGGCCGGTCCGGGCTACGGTCTCTTCGCCCCGGCCGTGATTCCCGCCGATCCCGTCCCTTCCGCCTTTTTCCCCGGAGCCGACTCCGACATCTTCGTCATCGACGAGAATCTGAACTATCAGATCGCCGACACGATCCGGGTCGGGAGGGGCTACTGGGTCTCGTTTCCGGAGCGGATCATTCTGGAACAGCGGGGGGAGATGATTGAACGTCCCCTGACGATCCCGGTGGTTGAGGGCTGGAATGTGATCGGAGGAATCGGTACTCCGACGGCGACGGCCGATATCGTGAAGACCGGCACATCGGAACTTTCCCCCTACTATCAGTATGCCGGTGGCTACGTCTCCTCATCGTCGATCCTGCCCGGCAGAGGCTATCTGGTGCAATTCGGCGGGGCGGGGGAGATCGTGGTGGAGTGATGGGGCCGCGTTCTCTTCCGTCCCGAACCGACAGCAGACAGAATTGAATTATGTGAGGATCATGTGTTCTACGGACTCACCCGATTCCGATCCCGCGGATACATCGTCGCCTCACGGACGTTTGCAAGGCCGGTTACCAGTGCCGTCAGTCGCTCCAGCCCGATCGCCAGTCCGCCGTGCGGGGGCATGCCGAGATCGAACATCCGCAGATGGGGCTCGAACGATGCCGGGTCGATCCCCCGTCCGCGCAAGGCCCGCTCCAGATCTTCGCGACGGTGCAGACGCCGGCCTCCGGTGGTGATCTCCATTCCGCGGAAGAGAAGATCGAAGCT
>CAMLOB010000130.1 GCA_946481475.1 uncultured Chlorobiota bacterium
CGAGAGGATCGGGAGATAGGCCCCGAGAACGGCAGTGGCGATCGCCGCCACGACCGCAATGATGACGTGCCATTTATAGGGGCGGAGGTAGACGACCAGACGTTTCAGCAGCGCCGTGTCGAGCGCCTTTCCCATCACTTCATTGTTATCGGCTGCATTTCGTGCCATGTCAGGAGTCGGATTCGGTGCGGGTCTTCCTTCGCAAGAGGCGCAACCTACGGACTATTCCCGATCATGTTGGTTACAAAGTTCGTTGCAACGTTTTCCGGGTTGTCGGCCCCGATTTGCAAGTGAAGATACCCCTTGGTGAATCTTCGTGTCCTTTGTGTCTTTGTGGTAAATTTCCGGCAGTGCGGAATTCTCACCACAAAGGCACCAAGGGCACAAAGAAACCACAAAGGGTCCGGGCGTGTGAGGAAGACCGGATGCGCGTTCGAAAATCACCAATCGAACATCGCCATTCTCCTATCCCGGACTGAACGGCGTCACGAACGGCTCTCCGTTCTTTGCCCGTTCCCTCAGATAGTCGGCCTCGGCTCCAAGATGTCTGTCCATCAGCTTGTATCCCAGATAGACCAGGGGGGTGATGCCGATGGCGACAAGCATTTTGAAGATGAAGTTGTTCCGGGCGATTTCGGTGGCCGCATCGAAGCCGATCGGGTTGGCGGCAAAGAGACCGAGACCGAGGTAGATCACCACGAAGGAATCGATTAACTGCGAAATGATCGTCGACCCGGTTGCCCGCAACCAGATGTGCCGTCCTCCGGTCCACTTTCTCAGGCGGTAGAAGACCTGAATGTCAATCAACTGACCGATCAGGTAGGCGATGATCGACCCGATGATAATCGCCTGCGAGTTGGCGAAGACGGCGTTGAAGGCATCGTCGGAGACGGCGGAGATGCTGTTGGCCGGGATGCCCCGGACCGCAAAGATCAGCAGGTAGACGCCGACCAGAACGAGCATGCCGAGAAGCGTGGTGAAGCGGACGCTCTTTCGTCCGTAATATTCGTTCAGCAGATCGGTGATGATGAAGGTGACCGGAAAGGGGACCACGCCGAGGGTCATCGCCAGCGTATCTTCTCCGAGAGCCGGCAGGATGCCGGTCCAGGAGACGTCGATATTGAAAAGTTTTGCCCCGATAAGCTCGGCCAGGACAAGGAAGCCGATAAAGAAGCCGTTGAGGGCCACGAAAATGCGGCCGCCGCGAGTCATCATAGGACTGTAACTCCGTGATTCATGATGTGTAACTCCACACGTCCGGACAGGTCGTTTTTCCGGGAAGGGAAGAAATTTCTCCTCCGTGCAATCAGTTCGCGGCTCAACCCGTCAGTAGCCCGAACTCAGGCCATGCAGAAAATGTTGAAATCCGGGTGTGACATTTGCCCGTTTTCCAATCTCCTGTGAAGAAACGGAAAAATATGACGGATCGGCATTTTCTTCTTGAGATTTTTCGATGATATCCCGATACTCTCCCGTGTCGCCGTGTTCGTACTGAATTTACTGGTGAACATTCGATTTGAAGTGATACTGTGATTATAACGTCTGCCCGCTCGAACATTGCGTTGTTGCTGTTGTGGCTTGTCGGCTTTGCCTTTCTGACTGCGGAGTCGGCGGAAGCCCAGACAAGGGACAGAGTGGACCATCGGGGAACGGAGTTCCGCGCTGCCTTTCTGCACACAAACGGGGACGGAGAGTTCCCGAACTACTATCTCGTCGTCAGTTGCGAGAAGCCGACAACCGGCACCATTACCTACGAATCGACCGGCGAGACCTTCAGCGTCAGCATCCCGGTGGCCAACCAGCGCGTCCGCATCCAGCTTGACACCTTCAAGCTTCTTCTGCCCGATCCGGCAAGGGGAGGGGATGAGATCTCCCGACAGACCATAACGCTCCGGTTCAACGATGAGGTGACTCTCTACGCAATCAACACGCTCCGCTGGAGCAGCGATTCCTATCTGGGGCTGCCGATCGATGCGATCGGTCGTGAATACACGATCATGTCCTACCCGAACACGGCCGAGCCGGGACCGACCGGGCAGATCTTCGAGACCTCCGATTTCCCGTCACAGTTTGCGGTGATCGCAACGGAGAACAACACCCGGATTACCGTCCAGCCGACAACATCGGTCAACGGCAGGGGGAACACCAACCAGTTCGATGTTGTGCTCGATGCCGGGGAGATCTTCTTCGGTCAGGCGCGTGACGGGAGCCGGATCCAGCGTGCCGGACGTGATCTGACCGGATCGCGGATTCTGGCCGACAAGCCGGTGGTCGTCTACGGCAGCCATCAGCGGTCGAATATCCCGTGGAATGAAGCGGTCGGTCGCGACCACCTTGTCGAACAGATGCCCCCGACCGACAAGTGGGGATACCATGCGATGGTGACGCCCCATTATCAACTGGAGAAGACGGTTCCGGATGCAAACTTCATCCGGGTGATCGCCGCCGAGCCGGGGACTATTCTGACGATCGACAGCGGTACATCGCAGGGACTGCCGGTCGGCAGAGCCGTGGAGATATCGCTGCAACGGGCGATGCTTCTGACGGCAAACAAGCCGATCTCGGTTGCCCAGTTCCAGCACTCCACCGTCGATGTCGAGTACATTTCCCTGCCGAACGACACCGTCGGCGATCCCTTCATGATGCTTGTTCCTCCCCGTGAGCAGTTCGACTCCAACTACAATTTTGAAAGCTGGAGCACGAAGGATTTCTTCTATCACTTCATCAATGTGGTGATCCCGACCGAGCGGATCTCCTCGCTGCGACTCGATAACCGTCCGGTGGTGGCGAACTTCCAGCAGATTCCGAAGACCAGCTACAGCTATGCCCAGATCCAGTTGCCGGCCGGAAGCCATAACATCAGTGCCCGGGTGCCCTTCGGACTTTACATCTACGGCTACGGACCCTATAACTCCTACGGCGCTCCGGGAGGTATGGTTTTTGATTCACTGTTTACCGACCACAAGCCGCCCGATATAACGTGGCGCGATAGTTGCAACGGTGCGGTAGGGGAGGCGTTCGATTCCTCGGCCTATGATTTCGGGATGGAGGATCTGCGGTTGCTCGGCAAATCGCGGAACGTGGAGTTGATCAATCAGCAGTTTGCACCCGGCGATGATTCGATCCGCTTCCGGCTCGATCTGATCGACCCCTATCAGGACGGCCATGCCGAACTTCTTGCAATCGATACGGCCGGCCTTCAGCGGCGCTACGAATTTGATGTGAAGGGCTTTACCGTGGCGTTGACCGCCGGCACGCCCCCGGTGATGCTCGACACGCTCGCCTCGCTGAACGGACAGGAGTTCTGCACCACGCTGACCCTCCGCAATTACGGCGGCTTCCCGCAGGAGATCCAGGGGATCAGGCTGAAGGAACAGGTGCCGGGGCTGGAGGTCAGGGAGACCTTCCCCTTTACGTTGCGACCGGGAGAGGCCCGGAGCGTGCAGGTCTGTTTCCGCCATATCGGCGATACCTCGGCGCTGGTGGAGATCGGTCTGGACAACGGCTGTCTTGTTCGTCCGGTGGCGATGCTTCCGTTGCTGAGCGGCATCGACTCGCTGAAGCCGGCAGTGACGAAGCTTTCGGGAGAGTGTGAGGATGACGTGATTTTCGAGATCACCGAGTCCTATGCAATCAACTCCGGTATCGCCTACATCACGCTGAATACGGTCGTCAACGCCGAGGTCATCACGCCGGAGACGTTGCCGAGCAAGAAGGCGAGGGTGGAAATCCGGCGCAAGAGCATCTGGAAAGATGTCGTCTATGACATCGAAATTGTCGATGTTGTCGGCAACAAGATCAGACTGACCGATGTGATCGGAGGGCTGACCCTGTCGATCACCGATCAGGCCAACACCGACGAGTTCGGATTCCGGCTCGATCCGTCGGTCCCGTGGGAGTACGAACGCCTGGTCTATACCCGTCAGGATTGCGATACGCTCTGGCTTGAGAATACCGGACTGAAACCGCTCGATCTGCAGCGTTTGCGCTTTGTCGGGAACCTTGAGTTTTCGGTCCCGCCGGACCAGCTTCCGCTGATCCTGCAACCGAAGGAACGGCGGGCGATTGAAGTCTGCGTCAAGCCGAGAGCGGCCGGAGAGTTCCGCGATACGATGATCGTGGAGTTCTTCTGCGGACGACTGGTCGATGTTGTGGAGTTCAAATCGGTGGTCGATCCTCTGGAAGGACTGGGACAGGATCGTTGCGGCAATATGATGGAATTCAATGTGATGGGCTTCACCCGGCGCAACTTCCTGGAAAACCCGATACCGAATCCCTCGGCCAAGGGGAGTGCGGCGGTGACGTTCGGACTGCAGGGACCGGAAGAGATCACCCTGACGTTGCATGATGCCCTTGGAAACGAGATGCGCAGATTCCTGGACCGTGACCCGATGCCGGGAGGGATCGGACGGATACAGGCCGAACTCGACGGGCTGTCCTCCGGCTCCTATTATCTGCGTATGGAGACCGGATCGGGAGAGGTATTTATTCAGTCGATGATCATCCGGCAGTAACTTCGTTCCCCGGTCGATTGTTGTAGATTGAGAGTTTCAGGTCGATCCGAACGGGATCGGCAACGGCGAATCCAGCAGGAGTAACGGCTACATGGAGCAATTGCTATCCGTTCCAACTTCGCGCTCTTGGTCGAACGCTTTCGGTTCGATGGTTCTGTTCTGTCTGCTTGTCGTCTCCTCTTCCGGACTCCGTGCACAGCCTCCGCACGATACGAAAGGACAGGAATTCTGGGTCTGCTTCATGCAGAATCTCGGATCCGGACAGGATTTCGAGCGTTCCGACCTTCGCCTGTATATCTCCAGCGACACGGTAACCACTGCCTATATCCACTACATTCCGCTCGACGACACGCTCGTGGTCTCCGTCACACGACCCCGTGTACCGATCGAGGTGAACATCAGTGCAATCTTCGGGAACGATACCGAACTTGCCGAAGTCGATTCCGATGGGTCGAATGCCGTCTCCAGCAAGGTCTTTCACGTCTTCTCCGATCACGACATCACACTCTACGGAGTCAATATCCGGCAGATGTCGGCCGATGCGTTTCTGGCCCTGCCGGACGATGTGCTGACCGGAGGCTATATCGTCACGGCCTGGCCCAACGGCTATCTGTCGGGAAATTTCGAGGGGAGCGGATTTATCGAAGAGTTCGATACGCACTCGCAGTTTGCGGTGATCGCCACCGAAGACGGCACCACTGTGGAGATCACTCCGGCAGCCCCTCTCAGCGGTCAGCAGGGGAGAAGACCCTTCACGGTCGTGCTCAATCTGGGAGAGGTCTATTTCGGTCAGGCGGTCCTGGGATCGGCCTTTGACGTCACCGGCACGGAAATCAAGGCGAACAAGCCGGTGGCGGTCTTCGGGGGGAACCAGCGAACGTCGATACCGCTGAGCGTCGGGAATTTCCGGGATCATCTGGTTGAACAGATTCCGCCGATCGTCGCCTGGGGAAGGACCGGTATTCTGACTCCCCACTTCGACATTGCACCCTTGTCCAGGGAGAGTTCCGAGGCCCGGGTTCTGGCCGCCTTCGATGATACGGAAGTGACCGTGACCACAGCCGGAGGAAGCCGGACCTGGACGGTCAACGCTGCGGCGCCGTTGCAGTTGCCCCTTGCGGCAAGTTCCATCGAGGCGAACAAGCCGATCCTTGTCGTTCAGTATGAACATTCCGTCGGCGATATCCCCGGCTCCCCATCCGACCTCGGCGATCCCTTTATGATGCTGATTCCTCCCCCGGAGCAATACGATACCGCCTATTCATTTCAAAGCATCATTCATCCGGAATTCCTGACGCACTACATCAATGTCATCGTTCCGGAGAAGGTTATCGCCGGCCTGAGCCTGGATGGATTGCCGGTTACGGGGGCAACGTTTCTGCCGATTCCCGGCACTTCACACCGCTACGCCCAGATCAAGGTCAATCCCGGATCGCATTACATCCGGGCCGATGACCGCTTCGGTCTTTGCGTCTACGGTTTCGGTCGTGCAACCTCCTACGGCTATCCGGGGGGAACCCTTTTCCGGGAGCTCGAAGTCGACTTCGAGGATCCGGCGATCTCGGTTCGGGAGAAGTGCGAACTGCTGGAGGGAACCATCCGGGACGACCGGATTACCGATTCGGGGATCGATTCCTGCTACAGCACCGGGGCAGACCGGAATGTCCGGGTAGAGATCGAAGCGTTCACGCCGGGAGCCGACAGCGTCGGCTGGCGGGCGGAGCTGATCGATCCCTATCAGGATGGCTTTGTGGAGATCAAGGGGGTGGACGGTGCCGGCAGATCGACCACGGTTCGCCGCGACATTCCGGGCTTTACCGTCGCAAGTGTCGGCACTGACGGGTCGCAGCCTCTTCCGTTCGACATCATTTCGTTCAACGGAAAGGAGGGATGCAGCGACATTCAGTTGTACAACTACGGAGCCTTCCCGCAGAAGATCGAGCACCTTATGCTGGTGCCCGACACACTCTCCGGTCTTCACCTTCAGACCCCCCTGCCGATCACTCTTCTTCCGGGGGAGACCGGGACGTTAAGCATTTGCTATGAAGGGAATCTGGATCGGCCTGTCGAGGTTACTCTGGCGGTCGGGCGTGACTGTATCGACCGATCCGTGCTTCTGGCCCGCATTGTGACCGTGATCGATACGCTCCCTCCGTCGATGGAGCGCAGAGGAGAGGGATGCGGCCAGTCGACGCTCACGTTCTCCGAACCTGATGAACCCTATCTGGGGATTGCGTCGGTGGAGATCGACACGATCGTCAACGGAACGTGGAGCCTGAATCCGTTCCCACTTCCGGCCCGGACGGTCTCGCTCAGACTGACGCCGCAGGATTTTCGTGAAGACCTGCTGGTTGCCGGAACGATTCGCGACAGAGCCGGGAATACCGTCCCGTTCTTCGATACCGTTCCCGGCTTCACCGTCGCCGTCTTCGAGCGTCCCGACAGTGACAGGCTTGCGGTCCGACTTGAGCGTGACTGGACGAGCGACAGTCTTATCCTGAACTCCACGCGGTGCGACAGTCTGCTGATCGTCAACTACGGAACGCACCCGATGACGATCACCCGCATTTTCATGGAACGGAATTTCAATTTCAGCATCCCCCCGGCCCAGTTGCCGATCACCCTCGCCGCCGGAGAACAGCGACGGTTTGCCGTCTGTCTGGAAGGAAGGCGGGCCGGTGATCAGATCGATACGCTTCGGATCGAGGATGCCTGCGGACGGTGGGAGAACGTGATGCTCCGCACGCCGGTGAAAGGGGTTTCCGGAACAGGGCCGGACTTCTGCGGCACGATGCTGAATGTGCAGTCGTACGGAGCGACAAAGCGGACATTTATCACTACACCGAAACCGAACCCGTCCCCCGCGGGAATTCTGACCGTTGACATCGGCCTGCAACGTAACGAGAAGATCGTTTTCAGTGTCTATGACCTTGCAGGAACAAGTCAACTGCAGCTTGTCGACGATGAGGAAGTCGAGGCCGGCATTCACCGGCTGGAGTTTGACGCTTCAGGTCTTGAGGCCGGCGTCTACATCGGCTGCATGACGACCGGATCGGGCGAAATACTGACGACTAAGTTTATCATTCGGGATTGATCTTTTTTGCATCACGGTAATCGGCAGCAGTGCCGCGATGCAATCCCTTCAAAGCGATATCCCCGCAACGGACCAACATTGTGAAGAAAAGGGATCGAATACAGAAACTGTGCCGAAATCGCTTCCATACCCTCATCGGAATCCTGGTGGCGGGATGTGTGCTGATGGCTGCGGAGATGAATGCCCAGGATGTCCTTCCCGTCCACGATTCCAAAGGGACGGGGTTCTGGGTTGCTTTCATGGAGACTGCAGGGGGAGGGGGACCGTTCGAACAGTCGGATCTCAGACTCTATCTCAGCGCCATCGAACCGACCGATGTCCGGATCACCTATATGCGTACCGGACGGACCGAGACGATCACTCTTCCGGTCGCCCACCGTTCGTTCGAGGTCGACATCTCGACCCTCTTCGGCGCTTCGGTCGAGCTTGATGCCGGAGATATCGGCGTCTCCACGAAAACTCTCTATGTGGAATCGGACAAGGAGATCACCCTCTACGGCGTCAGCGTCCGCATCTTCTCCTCCGACGCATTCCTCGGACTTCCCGAGGATGTCCTGACCAGACGTTATGTGTTGCTCGGCTACCCGAACGGGTTCCTGACGAATCCTCCGTTCGGGGGATTCTTCGATATGCCCTCGGAGTTTGCCGTCGTCGGGACCGAGGACGGGACGTTGGTGACGATTACGCCGACGGCCAACATCAACGGTCGCCCGACGCTCGATCCGTTTGTCGTCGGGTTGAATCGCGGGGATGTCTTCTTTGCACAGGCGACGCTTGAGGGACCGCAGGATATTACCGGCACACAGGTCCGTTCGACAAAACCTGTTGCCGCCTTCTCCGGAAACAAGAGGACATCGGTTCCGACAAGCGTCGGCAACTTCCGGGATCTTCTTGTCGAACAAATGCCGCCGCTGGAATCGTGGGGCAACACAGCGATTCTTCCCCCTCTCTTTGAAGTGACTCCGGCCTCAAGTTATACTCCCGTCGCCCGGATCGTCGCCGCCCTGGACAACACGACCTGGGAGATCAATGGCGTATCGCAAACACCGTTGCAGGGGAGTGTGCCGGTCGAGATTCTGCTGGCCGATCAGCCGACGGTGATTACCGCTTCCGGACCGATTCTTGTGGCCCAGTACGAGCACTCGGTCGGACCGATCGGAGGGGGGAACAACTTCGGTCAGGGAGATCCTTTCATGATGATCATTCCCCCGGAGCTTCAGTACGATACCTCCTACGCCTTCCAAAGCGTTCCCCATCC
>CAMLOB010000131.1 GCA_946481475.1 uncultured Chlorobiota bacterium
CTACCTGACGTTCAATCAGTTCTTCGCCCGCCACGTCAAGCCGGGCATGCGTCCGGTGGCCGGACTCTGCGACAACAGCAGCATCGTCTCTCCGGCCGACTCCACGTTCGTCGGCTGGTGGCAGGTCAGCGAGAAGTCGAAGATCTATGTGGAGGAGAAGAAGCTGGACATCAAGGGGATTCAGTGGTCGATCCATGAGTTGCTGCAGGGGAGCGAATATGCCGACCGCTTTGAGGGGGGAATCTTCACCCACAGCTTCCTGAACACATTCGACTACCATCGCTGGCACACGCCGGTGCAGGGGAAGGTGCTGGAAGCGGACGTGATTCAGGGACAGGCCTGGCTGGACGTGAACGTAAAGCCGGCAATCGTCAACGGAAAGGAAGTGAACGTCCTGAACGCCCTCGACGGCACCGGCTACCAGTTCGTGCAGACGCGGGGACTTGTGGTGATCGACTCGCCGATCGGACTTGTCGCCTGCCTTCCGATGGGGATGGCCCAGGTCTCCTCAGTGGTCATCACCGCCGAGGTCGGCAAGACGCTCCGCAAGGGGGAGGAACTCGGCTACTTCCAGTTCGGCGGCTCCGACTTCGTAATGGTCTTCGAACGAGCAAGCAACGTTCAGTTGATCAATCAGCCGAACGTCCACTACAACCAGGGGACCTGGATCGGCACTGCCTTTCCCTACGGGAAGAATTTCTGACCCCCTGAGACCAGCGTGCGATCCGGGAGCACGCCCCGGACCGCACCACGGAACAGCCGCACACATCGGCCCGGCATTCGCAAATCGCAAATCGACATTCGAAAATTCAACAAACGGGACAAACACCATGGGTCAGGACAATCTCAAATACAACGACGTCTGCTTCAAGGCATCCCACAACTCCTACGACCGTGACGAGTCGATCTCCGAGCAGCTCACTTTCCATTCAAACGATCCCTCGAAATGCGGCTGCTCCGGTCTGGAACTGGATATTGTGCAGAAGAACGACGCCTGGAAATGGAGCGTCAGTCACGGCGGCTCCTACAGTTCCTCCGCAGACAAGCAACTGAGCGCCTATCTGCAGAAGATCAAATCCTGGATGGATGCGAACCCCGGACACCGGGTCATCGAGGTTCACATGGACATCAAGAACACGCCGATGAGCAACGATCAGTTCCCGCAGGAGATCGACAGCTACATCGAGCAGGTCTTCACCGACCGGAGCGTCATCTTCCAGCCGAACCGGTTGATCCGGAACTACGATGATCTGGTGCAGGGGGCGCAGGCGACCGGCTGGCCGACGCTCGGGGAACTGAAAGGGAAGATCATCTTCTGCTTCACCGGCAACGAATCCCGCAAGGCGACCTACGCCCGGACCGATCCGAAGGAACGGCTCTGCTTCGCCGATCTCTATCTGGAGACGGACCCACCGCAGTATCCCGACTTCAGCCGCGGAACCCGGGTCTTCATGAACTATCATCTCTACCAGAAGTACTACGACCAGTGGTACCACCAGCTCCAGCGGATGGCCCAGCAGCCCGGCTTCCTGACCCGCGGCTACGTCCTGAACAGTCAGGACATCTGGACCAAGGCGCAGAACGCCGCGCTGAACATCATGGCCACCGACAAGGTGAGCGGACATAGCTGGGCGCAGAATGGAGATTATCCGTTCAGGCAACTGGATATTGTCGCCGGGAAGGTTGCGCAGGCGACCGAGAGTGAAGTGGAGAGTCTGTAGTTTTCCCTCCACTCCGGATGGACGGGCCGGCGTCGCTCGGCATCACGCACGTGCCGGACGGATGGAAGAGAACGGAGAGGAAACTATCCGAATGCGGATCGGGAACGGAACAATCCGAATTCCCGATCCGCATTTTTAATGTATCGAAGATGTCCTTTCCGTATGTGCACTTTCGTTTCGCCGTTCATCGAAGCCGACCGGCATCAAACCGAGACATTTTCTTCCATCTCACCAATCCTCTCTCCTCTCCGTTCCAACTTCTCCCCCGCCATCTCCACCACCACCACCGTCACGTCATCGTTCTGCTCGGCCTCTCCACGGAATTCGGTGATCTCACGGAGCAATTGGTCGTTCAGTTCTTCCGGCGTCGCTTCGGCGGCCCGGGCAAGAGCGGCATAAAGGCGTTCCTCTCCGAACTCCTCGCGCCGTTCGTTCATCGCCTCGGAGAGTCCGTCGCTGTAGAGGATGAACCGGTCGCCGGGGAGATAATCCAGCGTAATCTCTTCGAGACAGGAAGAGAAAAGATCGAGCGAGCGGACGCCGAGGGGGAGTCCTTTCGGTGCAAACGATTCGATACCGGTCTTCCGCTGGCGGATCAGCCGCATGTGTCCGGCCCGGGCAAGCTGCAGGGTGCCGTCGTTCAGGTCGATCAGCATGATCGACGCGGTGATGAAGATGCCGCTCTCGATCACCGCGCAGAGTTGTTCGTTCAGCATCCCGAGCATTTCGCGGGGTGACAGGCGGATCGAGGAGACGATGCGGACCATGCCGTGAAGTTCCGCCATGTAGAGTGAGGCGGGAAGGCCTTTGCCGGAGACGTCGGCGATCATCACCAGCAACCGGTTGTGAGGAAGGGGAATCACCTCGTAGTAGTCACCGCCGACCGCCATCGCCGGACGGGAAACGGCCGCCATGGCGACGCCCGGTATCTCCGGCATATCCGACGGAAGCAGACTCTGCTGGATGCGCCGGGCGGTTGCAAGTTCTTCCTCGTATCGCCGCCGCTCGATCTCCCGCTCGTAGAGTCGGGCCGCCTCGATGCCTGAGGCCCCCTGCGAGGCGACGCTGTTGACGAAGGAGATCTGACTCCCGCTGATCGGCTTTCCGTCGGAACGCTTCCCCATCAGGATCGCGCCGATCAGTCTTCCCCCGGCATAGAGTCCGATCGCGTAGGTGAACCCGGCGTCGACGATCGAGCGAAGCTCCGGTTGCTGCACGGCGTTCAATCGGGTCAGTTCGTGCGATGAGCGGAGAATATCCTGCAACCGCTTCACCCCCGCCTCATCAAATGCGACGGTATCGCCGCACACTTCCCTGACGATCTCCAGCCGTTCTCCGCCGTCAACCACCGATACGCAGATCTTCTCCAGCGCAAGGTGCTCGCTCAACGTCCCGGCGATCAGTCCGGCCACCTGCGGCACACCGATCGCCTCGGTGATCCGCGCGCCGTATTCGGCCAGATGCTCGGAGTAGTCGCGGTACTGCGGAAAGAACCGACGGTCGACCAGTCGCTGAACGAAACGGCGGATCGGTTCGAAGGCAAGAAGGAACAGGACCAGAATGGCGATCTCCACCACCTTCTCCATCTGCGTCCCGAGAAGCGAACCGAGCTGCTGTCCGATCCCGAGAGCAAGCGTGATGTAGAGTCCGACAATCGCACCGGTCGTCAGCGTGTAGACGAGCGTCGTCTTCACCACCGCCCGGACGTCCATCAACTGATAGCGGAAGATCGCATAGCCGTAGCTGAGGGGAAGGGCTACGAAGAGGGCGGCCGGGATGACGATCAACTGTTGCCAGATGCCGCTCACCTGTGACTGCACCATGCCGATCACCCCGAAGTAGAGGAGAACGCAGGCCGTTATCATCGTCCCGACCAGAATTGCCCGCATCGGTCGCCGGTCGCTCTGCGGCGGCATCTTGCCGTATCCCCTGAAGAGAAGCCAGATACCGAAACCGAAGTAGAGTCCGCAAAGGATCTTCAGGATAAAGATGGAGGGCGAAATCAGCGATGCGAACCGCTCAACCGGAATGAACGAGCCGATCATTCCTTCCACACCAAGAAACCCGACGAAGGCGACCGCAGCCGGAGCCAGTATCAGACCGAAGAGAATCAGCTTCCGACGTCGTCTCTCCAGAAAATCCTGTCTGACCGGGAAGGATACGCAGAAGAAGACCCACGCCAGGAAATAGATCGTCCCGCCGACCAGCCAGACTATCGTCCACCCGCTTGTGGCCATCTTCCCGGCCGGACCGGAGAAGGCGAAGAGGACGGTCAGTCCGGTCAGAAAGAAAAACTTCTGGACATATCCGTCCGGCCGGGTCAGTCCGACTATGAGACCGATCAGAAGCCAGAGCGTGGCGAAGACCGCGTAGATGACCGGGATCAGGGGGAACGATCCCATTTCCGAGAGCTGCAACTGCAACTCGATCCGCCGTCCGTCCCGTTCCACCACATAGGAAATCGGTCGGTCGGTCGGCGCATTGTTCAGAAGGGACTGGGCGTACCAGAGGATCTGCTCGTTGTCGGCCGGAGGTATCGTGCCGCCGTTGATCTCCAGAACGCGATCCCCCACCTGCACCCCCGCCTCCTCGGCACTCCCCCCCGGAACCAGTTGCGTCACGATCAGGACGTTTTCTCCTCCCCGCTTCGCAATCCCCCACAGACAGTTGTCCGTGTTGATGCTGCTGACGAAGAGGGCGTTGGTCCAGACGGCAATCAGCGTCAGCATGGCACAAGCGGAAAGGGTGTAGAGAACCCTGAGAAGAGAGGTCTTCGAGAGAAGACGCGGCGACTGTTCGACGAACGTTGAGACCATAGTCAGTCGGAAAGAGTATTCGGGAACGGCTTCAAATATAGGAAAGCCCCATTCCTTTCTTTGTGCTTCTTTGTGCCCTTCGAGACTTTGCGGTTCCTCTTCTTCAGAACGGATTTCACCACCAACGCTATCCGCTACGGCAAGGAGACCAGGGTCCGCGAAGATTTTTCCGTTACACCCGTTTCCCCCCGCGTCGTTCCGCTCGTACGGACAGATCGCGTCCGGAATCATCAACAGTCATTCATCACACATCACATGGAGGGAGAGATGTCTCGCCTTACTACTCCTCTGCGCTCTTTTCTGATTCCGGCCCTCACGCTCCTCGTCGGCGCGTGTACGGGCGACCGGAAAGAGACCGCCGAATCGACCCCGTCAACAACCGAAAGCCCGGCAGGAGATGATCTTTCGGGCACAAACCCGAACCCGATCGTTGCCGCCGGCGTTACCGATGGAAGTGGTCTCCTCGCTCCACTCACTGCGGCCGATCCGCCCCTTGATGCGGCAGATTGGGTTTCAATCGGAGCTGAAGTCGTGGATGGAGAGACCACCACGTATAACCCGCCCACACCCTGGAATGTACCGTTGACATGGTCTACCGAAGCATCGAAAGAGGCGATTGCACAGGAACTGCGTCGGGGATATATCAGTAATGCCGCCAACTCCAACTACAACATCCGTGGGGGCCGGGCAAATGAGACGTCCGGTACGGTTCAGCAGGTCGGTGCCGGTGCGGTAGGAGCCGATCCGATTCTGAACGAAGTAATCCTTGCGGAGGACATCGCTACGGGTGCGATGACCACTGATGAGATTCTGAACCAGACCATCACCAGCGAGGATATTCAGGACGGACAGGTCATGACGGTTGACATCGCCAATCTGGCGGTAACCAACCGGAAGCTCAGTCCGAACGCCGTCACCACGGACAAGATTCGGGACGGCGAGGTGATGAATCCGGATCTGGCGACCGAATCGGTGACAACTCTACCGAGCACTTCCCCCGTCCCCGGCAATCGGAACAATCCCTGGTTGTCGCTTCTGAGCGAGGGACTCGGCAACGTGATGTACGACTCCATCGGGGTCAACAACAGGGATCGGAACGAACAACAGATTCAGGAGGTCGTCTCCCAACCCGAACCGCCCCGCAAGCCGTCGCACGAAAATCATTTTCGTCTGACCTCCGGCAGTCCCTACTCCACCTTCTCGATCGACGTGGACAACGCCGGCTACTCGAACGTCCGGGGCTACCTCACCCGGGGACAGCTCCCCCCGCCGGATGAAGTCCGGATCGAGGAACTGGTCAACTACTTCAAGTACGATTACCCCGAACCGACCGACGGCTCCCCCTTCGCCTTCAACTCGGAGACGACGGTCTGTCCCTGGAACCGGGACCACCTTCTCGTCCGCCTCGCCCTTCAGGGACGTGAACTGCAGAAGCAGCAGGCCCAGTCATCGAATCTCGTCTTCCTGATCGACGTCTCCGGCTCGATGAGCGACGCCGACAAACTCCCGCTGCTGAAGGAATCCCTGAAGAAGCTCATCAACGAACTTCGTCCGGAAGACCGCGTGGCCATCGTCGTCTACGCCGGTGCGGCCGGTCTCGTCCTGGAATCGACCTCCGACAAAGGGAAGATCCGGGGAGCAATCGACCGACTCAGCTCCGGAGGCTCGACCGCCGGAGGGGCCGGTATCGAACTTGCCTACAAGACCGCACGGAAGAACTTCATGCCGGACGGGGTCAACCGGGTGATCCTTGCGACCGACGGCGACTTCAACGTCGGCGTCTCAAGCGAGGACGGACTGGTGAAGCTGATCGAGGAGAAGCGGAAGGACGGCATCTTTCTGAGCGTCCTCGGCTTCGGCACGGGGAATTATCAGGACAAGAAGATGGAGCAACTGGCCGATCACGGCAACGGCAACTACTACTACATCGACCGGCTTCAGGAGGGAGAGCGGGTACTGGTCGATGAGATGAGCGGAACGCTCTACGCCATTGCAAAGGATGTGAAGCTCCAGTTGAAATTCAACCCCGAAAAGGTGGCCGCCTACCGGTTGATCGGTTACGAGAACCGGGTCCTGGCCGCCCGCGACTTCGACGACGACACGAAAGATGCAGGCGAACTCGGCGCCGGACATCAGGTAACCGCCCTCTACGAGGTGGTGCCGGTCGGTGCGGTAATCGGATACGAACCGGACACGACCGCCGGAGAGGACTACAAACTGGAGGATGAACTCCCCGATCTCTTCACCACGAACGACCTCCTCCTGGCCCGCCTCCGCTACAAGGAACCGACCGACAGCGTCAGCAAACTGATCCAGCATCTGGTGCGGGACGAACGGAAGGAACTGGAGAAAGCCGGTGAGTCGACCCGGTTCGCTGCGGCGGTTGCCGGATGGGGGATGCTGCTGCGGGGTTCGGACTATCGGGGGAGGATCAGCTATGACGATGTGGTAACGTGGGGGAAGGGTGCGAGTGGATCGGATGGCGACGGCTACCGCCGTGAGTTTATCGGGCTTGTCGAGAAGTCGAAGATCTATGCACAGGGGAATGCATTGTCCGACACGAGATAGTCCGCCGATATTGACCTACCCTCTGCCCGCGCCTGATCGTCGTCGCTCCGGACGAGAGAGGCGCGGGCATTTTTCTGCCTGGTGATTCTTCGTGCCTCCGCCGCGGCGGATGTCTCCGTGGTAAATCCTCCACCCGGCGCACCAAACCCCAGTCCCGATTCTTGACTCCCGACTCTCGACTCCTGACTCCTTGCCCATCCCTCCCCCCCGACGTAACTTCCCGCCGATTTCAACAACCAGTACAGGCAGATTCATGAACGACCAGCTTCTTCAATCCGATATACTCAATCCGCAGGCGGCCGTCCGGGACTACCGGCTCTTCATCGACGGAGCCTTCGTCGATTCGGTCTCCGGCAACACGTTCGACGACGTCAGTCCGGTGACCGGGCGGGTGATCGCCCGCGTGGCCGAGGCAAACGCAGACGATGTGGACCGGGCGGTGGCGGCCGCAAAGCGGGCACGCCACGGCGAGTGGGCGAAGATGGGGACGAACGCCCGACTCGATCTCCTCTCCCGCGTCGCCGACAGAATCATGGAACGGTTCGATGAATTTCTCAAAGCCGAAATCGCCGACACCGGCAAACCGGTCTCCTGGGCAAAGGCGATCGACATCCCGCGCGGCGCGGCAAACTTCCGGCTCTTCGCGAACATGGTCCGGAACGTCCCGAACGAGTCATACCAGACCGACACGGAGGACGGACTCGGCGCGCTCAACTATGCGATCCGCGTTCCGCTCGGCGTCGTCGGCGTGATCTGTCCCTGGAACCTTCCCCTGCTGCTGATGACCTGGAAGGTCGCCCCGGCTCTGGCCTGCGGGAACACGGTGGTGGTGAAACCGTCGGAGGAGACGCCCGGCACCGCAACGCTGTTGGGGGAGGTAATGAACGAGGTCGGCATCCCCTCCGGCGTCTACAACGTCGTCCACGGGTTCGGTCCCGGATCGGCCGGCGAGGCATTGACGAAGCATCCGGACGTTGCGGCGATCACCTTCACCGGCGAGACCCGGACCGGCTCGGCCATCATGAAAGCGGTTGCCGACGGAGTGAAGCCGGTCAGCTTCTTCGCCGATGCGGATTTCGACGCCGCCGTCGCCGGGGTGGCCCGCTCCACCTTCGCCAATTGCGGTCAGGTCTGCCTCTGTTCCGAGCGGGTCTACGTGGAGCGTTCGATCTTCGACCGTTTCGTCGAGGGACTGGCCGACCGGGCCGGGAAGCTCCGGATGGGAGATCCGTTCCTGCAAGCGACCACGATGGGACCGCTGATCTCGAAGGGACATCGGGAGAAAGTTCTCGGCTACTACGATCTGGCCCGGGAAGAGGGGGCGACGGTCGTGACCGGCGGGGGCGTCCCGGAACTCGGCGATCCGTTCGACGGCGGTTCGTTCGTGGAGCCGACGATCCTGACCGGGCTGCCGGAGACGGCCCGCGTCATCAGGGAAGAAATCTTCGGTCCGGTCTGCCACATCCAGCCCTTCGATGATGAAGATGAGGCGTTGGCGATGGCGAACGACACCGACTACGGCCTCTGCTCCGCCCTCTGGACGCAGAACCTCTCCCGCGCCCACCGGCTTGCCGCGCAGATCGACGTCGGGATCACCTGGGTCAACAGTTGGTTCCTCCGCGACCTGCGAACGCCTTTCGGCGGGACCGGAATCAGCGGCATCGGACGCGAGGGGGGGATTCACTCGGTGAACTTCTATAGTGAGTTGAGGAATATCTGTGTGAA
>CAMLOB010000132.1 GCA_946481475.1 uncultured Chlorobiota bacterium
GAGCGTGTCGGGCTCGCCGTCGAGGGTGTAGAACTGATCGTTGCCGCTCTGGCCATGTTCGCCTGTCTCGGCGCAGGCATCGCCGTCTTTCTCGCCGCCTCCGGTTCTCCCGAAACGGTCCGTTCCGTGACGACGACTTCAGAGACCGACAGTGAACCGGAGGCCCCGGAGCCGACCGGCTTTGCTCATCAGGTCATGGCCTTCGGAGAGAAGGGGGTCGGTCCGGGAAGGATGGAGGATGCGCGCCATATCGGACTGGACGGGAAGGGAAACATCTACGTCGGGGAGTACGGCGACGGGCGCGTCCAGATGTTCGGTCCCGCAGGCGAGTTCATCACGCAGTGGAATATCGGAGAAGACATGCCGATGCGCGGGCTTGCCGTCGGTCGTGACGGAACGGTCTACGTCGTCTTCAGCGGGCATATCCACAAGTACAACGGCTCAACCGGTGAGTCGCTCGGCCGGGTTCCGTACGATCAGGAGCGGGGATTCGATGATGTCGCCGTCAGGGGAGACGGAGGTCTGGTCGCCTTCTGGAGAGGATTGAAGAAAGAGGGGAACGGAAGATATATCGGCAGCAGCGACGACATCGTTCTCTTTGACCGGAACGAAAAGGTGGAACGGGTGATCGAGCAGGGAATCAGCAAGGCGGCCGACGGGATGGTGGTGAGTGCAAGGATCGCCGTAGACGGTCGGGGGACAATCTATGCGCTCGACAGCCACAGCGACGCCGTCTTCAAGTTTGCCCCTGACGGTCGCTTCGTCAATCGTATCGGAAGCCGGGGCGACCAGCCGGGACAGTTCCGCGCCCCCGGCGCGATTGCCGTTGACGGACTGGGCCGCCTCTACGTCAGCGACTTCAGCGGTGTGCAGGTCTTCGATGGCGATGGAAGGTATCTGGGCGTCTTCGATGTGGAAGGAGCGGCATCGGGGATCGCAGTCGATGATCGGGACGGAATCTACGTCGTGGCGCGGGAGAGGGTCTTCAAGTTCCGGCAAGGAAATTCAAAATGAAAAATTCAACGTTCAAAAACGGATGCGAACGTCGCGATTCTCCCGCCAGCCCCCTTCTCTTCTTTCATTTTTGAATTTTTCATTTTGAATTCTGCATTGACGCTCAGAGTTCATCGATATCGAAGTAGTTGATCGCCCGCAATTCCAGTTCGGTGTCGGGGAGAGCTTCGATGATGATGTACTCGGTCCCCTCAAGACGACTTGACCCCTCGTAAATCCGTTCGCAACCGACCGAGAACTCCACCTGATCGGCCTCGCTCAGAATCTTCACGGTCTCCTCTTCGGTGTCGGCATTGAACTCAAGCGGAATCGTCCTTCCGTCCTCGGTCCGGACGCTGCAACCGTCCACCGCATAGTGGAAGGCGATGCCGTCGGAGCTGTCGAACCGGTGGCTGACCGCCCGCGTGTAGAAGTTCGCTCCGGTGCCGGAGAGAATCGCCACGTCGAACTGGGCCAGATACTGCGTCTGTTCGTCGACCCGAACGGCAAACCGGCCTCCGGGCCGGATCCGGACATAGTCCCCCTCGGCCCTCACGTCCCGCCAGTCGGAAATGGCGATCCCTTCAAGCGCATACTGTCCGACAACGATATCGTAGCGTTCGTAGGCACACCCGACCGAGCCGATGAGAAGGGTCGACAGAAAGAAGGAAAGGATGCCGGATCGGATCGATCTGTTCATCGCCGCATCACCTCCGCCGGAGAGAAAAGAGCGTCGCCGATACCGATGCCGAAACCGATGTAAGGTGTCGTGAAATCGTCCGGCGCCTGCAGGTCCTCAAGATCGGTCAGCACATCGACGTTTGTCGATCCGCTGACCAGACCGGCCACAAGGTTGATCGTCATCGGGAAGTCGAAACCGAGTTGCTCGATCTCCGGCACCTTCAGCACCGCCCGCAATCCGAGGTGCCAGGTAGTGGAGGGGAAATAGGTCAGCTCGCCGAACGGCTCCAGGTTCAACTCATCGGCGACAAGGTTCAGCCGGTATCCGGTCCGCAACGGCAGGAACCCGAAGGCGACATCCGTTTTGTTCAACGCCATCAGGTTGAAGAGGGACGTACCGACGAACCAGCGCCGGTCGCCGATCGGCACCGGAATCGAGGCCGAGGCGAAGCGGAGAATCATGCCGGTGAACGGAGGCGTTCCGGCAGTCGGATCTTCCAGCGAGGCGGCAAACGGATCGGACGTATCGGAGAAGGCCCGGACAATGTCGACGTTCAGACCGCTCACCTCCAGAGCGTTATGATCGTGATCTTTCCACTCGATAAACAACTCCTCGGTCTTGTTCACGAAGTCGAGCGCCGAGACGCCAAGCCCGAAGTAGGGGAACGTGACCCCTGCAGACGAGTTCGCCGAGAAGAGGGAGGAAGTACCGGCAATGTATCCGGCATATCCCCGGAAGTTCAGTCCGCCGTATGAGCCGACATCAAACGTGGAGCCGATGTTGACGTAGTGGGAAGGTCCCCACGGACCGGAGAAGCCGAAGAACGGAGTCACCATGATGTAGGGAGGCTCCTCCCGCAGGAAAAAGCGTTTACGGATATAGATCGGAGCGACACCGATCAGCGCTTCGTCGGAATCCCACTCCGCACTCGAATCGTTCTGCCGGACAAAGAGTTCGGTGGCGGCCGTCCCTATCGTCCAGTTCGGCGCGTCATCAAACCACCGCAGGCGAATTTCATACGGCATGAACCGGTACATATCGGCCGTGAAGATCTTCGATGCGGTCGTCCGCTTGATATTCAGCAGGCCGTAGAGACCGAACAGACCGTTGCCGGCGCCGTCGGTCGATCCGGTTGAGAAGAACCCGGCCGTCTCGATGCCCCCGAAGCGGAGGAATGCCGGATAGTGACGCTCCACGGTCGAGTCGCGCTGCACGTATTCCCGCGTGATCTGCACCGTTCTGGGGGAAGGATAGATCGTCCCGTTCTCCCGGTCGCCCGGCGGGTTGTGGACCTCCTCGCGAATCGTCGTGTCGCTCTGCGTGATCGTGTAGAGATCCTCTTCGGTCCGCGTGATCGTGTAGCATCCGGACAGCAGCGACGAGACGAAGAGGAGAAGAACGGGAATGAATGCAACATGCAAAGGGAGGAATGCAAAAGGAGAGATCGACTTCCCGCTTCCTCTCTTTTT
Organism: uncultured Chlorobiota bacterium; assembly: GCA_946481475.1. Next base: position 3,145 of record CAMLOB010000132.1, read on the forward strand.
GCCTTTTGCACTTTGCATTTTGCCCCTACTCCCTCCTTCCGATCCAATCCAACATTCAAAAGAGAAAGACATCCCGCCCCCCCTTCTCAGTTTCTGTGGTTTTGAATTTTTCATTTTGAATTTTGCATTGATCCCTGGTCCCTACTTTCTGAACAGCTCCACCCTTCTCAGTCGGGCACGATAGAGTTCGTCGGCTTCGTTGGGGTAGGCCGGCAAGGGGCGCCTCTCTCCTTCGGTCCGGACCTGAAGCAGATCGGGATCGACGCCGCGGCGGACGAGTTCACGTCGGATAAATTCGGCCCGGCGGCGACCGAGATCGATATTGTAGGCATCCGAGCCGATCGGGTCGGTGTGGCCGACAAGCTCGATGCGGGCACCGGAGGCCGGATCGATCCGGCGAAGCACGTCGGCCGCTTGGGCGATCACATCAACCCAACGTCTGTCGGTCGGCAGACCCCGTTCGTCAAGGGTGAACTCGTACGGGTTGCTCGCATCGTTGAAGGGAAAGTTCACGCGGAAGACGACGGTGTCCAGGAAGACGACATCGCGATTGATCTCCTTCTTGTTGTTGTAGACCGGGACCTCCACCTGTTCGGTCCCGTAGAGATTCCCTTCCTTGCTGGCGGTGACGTCGTATTTCTTCCCTTCCTGAATATCGAATTCATAGTTCCCCCGGGGATCGCTCACCGTCGAGTCGACCCGGCGCGGTGGATCCCGCTCATCGAGCGTCACGGTTGCCCCGTCGACCGGTCTGCCGTCGTTGTAGCGGACCGTGCCGCTCAGATGGAGCGAGTCGGCACGTTCTGTGGTGACCACCTGTCCCGGACGTCCGCGAAAACCCCGGTGGAGGACGTAGACGTCGAAACCGTTCGATCCCGGTTGATTGGAACTGTAGTAGAGAAGCGTGTCGGGAGAAGCTCCGGATGGAGAGGAGGGGAAGAGTTCGTCCGACGGCGTGTTGATCGGCCGCCCGAGATTCTCCGTCCGTCCCGGCTCTCCCCCGGCCAGAGGGGCGCGAAACAGGTCATAGCCCCCCACGGTCTGATGTCCGGAGGAGGAGAAGTAGAGCCACTTGCCGTCGCCGCTGACGAAGGGGGAGAGTTCGTCGCAGGGGGTATTGACCGCCGGACCGACATTACGCGGCTCGGACCATCGACCGTCGGCCCCGAGACGAGACATGTAGATATCGGTCCCCCCGACGGCATCGAGTCGCCCGGAGGCGAAATACATCGTTCGTCCGTCCGGTGAGAAGGCGGGCTGGGCATCCCAGTGAATGAAGGTGGAGACCGATTGCCGCACGGCGTTCGAGAGGCGTTCTTCCCCCTCTGTCCTGACACCGACGATATCGTAATCCCCTTTCACCGTTCCGGGGAGTCGTCCCCCGATCAACATCGTATCGGTCACGGCATTGTACGCCGGAGTTCCGGTCGAGGAAACCAATGTCCCGGTTTCAAATGTTTGTTGTGGGAGAGCGGAGGTCACCGATGTGAACCGGACCGGATGGATTCCGTCCCGTCGATCCCTTCCGGTCCCCTCTCTGATCGTCGCACGTCCGTCGGTCCGCGCCGTCACGCCGGAGGCGAAGGCGACGCCGAACTCATCGGTCCCCGTATCAAGTCCCTTGACGCGGTCTATCACCAGATAGTAACCGTAACCGCTTGATCCGGTGTCGAAGGTCACTTCGTCGTACTTGCCCGGTGCGCAGGGAACGAAAGGATCGGGGCATTCATACAGGGGACGCTCTTTCATGTTGATGCGCGAAGCGCAACCGCCGAGCAGCAGCACGGCGAACAGGAAGAGCAGGATTCGGCTGGAAGCGTAATGGACGTTCCGTCTCACGGTCACGAAAATTTGGTCGTGCAACAGGATAATAACCTGACCTGACGGGGCAAGCTACGAGAATTCGGAGTGACGGCAAAGGAGGGGAGACGGAGCCGAATCGGCCGGAACCTTCCATGCGTGCAGGTATCGATAACCTTTCTTGCTTTCAGATAGCATGCTTGATACGGAAACTGATCTGATTCTAAAGCTTGCCGCCGCATTTCTCTGCGGGGGCATCGTCGGACTGGAGCGGGAGATGACCGGCAAGGTTGCCGGACTTCGCACCTGCATTCTGGTCTGCGTCGGTGCGGCAATCTTCACACTTGTCAGCATGGAGATGGCCGCCCGGTTCGGCGGAGACCCGACACGTATCGCCGCGCAGATCGTCACCGGCGTCGGCTTTCTCGGGGCGGGTGCGATCCTCCGGGAATTCGGTCGTGGCGTGACCGGTCTGACGACTGCCGCAATCATCTGGACGATGGCGGCGATCGGCATGATGATCGGCTCGGGCGTGATTCTCAGCGCAGTCGGGGTCTCTCTCCTCGTGGTTCTCTGCATGTACTTCCTCTCGCAGTTCGAGGAATGGCTGCATAATCGTCTCTCCCGGAAGTTCCGGCTGACGGTCGTCAACAAGGGGAACGAACTGGATCGCGTGCAATCGCTGATGACGATTTACAAGATCAACATCCACGGACTCTCGATAGAGAACGAGGAGGGTCCGGAGACGACCGTTCTCTTCCGGTTTGCCGGAGCGAATACCGAAGAGCATGATTTTCTGAAATTGCTTCACGATATTGAGGGAGTTCACATCAGAAGCAATGATGAATGAAACATCGGCTCCCGGTTGATCGTTATACGGCAACCTTTTTTTCCGATGTTCTAACAGCAAACCGACACATGGCACATCAGCAATCCCGATACTCTCCCGAGCAGGTCCGGGCAATTCTTGAGAAGGCGCTCAGCCGGGGTGCGGGGCACGATCCGACGGGAGTCACCTACGACGAGCTGCTGGAGACGGCACGCGAACTCGATATCGACGAGAAGATTCTGGAAGAAGCGATTAGCGATTACGAGGAGACCTATCTACTTGAAGATGCCCGGACGCGGTGGAAGCAGAGGCGCAAGGGGAAGTTCTTCGAACATTTCCGCGCCTACCTCATCGTTAACGCCGTTCTGGCCGCTATCGACTTCGTGACCTCCGGAGGGACCTGGTTCTTCTGGCCTCTCTTCGGTTGGGGTATCGGACTGGCGTTTGACGCCGCCGAAGCATTCTATCCGAAGGATCGCGATGTGGAACGTGGAGCACAACGCCTGCTGCAGAAAGAACAGAAGGAACGCCGCAAACAGGAACGAAAGGATCAATGGCAGAACCTGGCCGACGGCATCTGCAAGCAGTTTACGGTTGACGGGAGAAAGAGAATCATCATCGAGAAGGGAGATCGGCGGATCAAGATCGGATAAGGGGTCAGGTTAGTAATGAACTCCGGTCACAAATTAAACATTCAGGGACTCCGGATCAGATGTCAAGGATGAAAAAGGGGAAGGAAGCCTGGCTTCCTTCCCCTTTTCTCATTTTTCCCCGATCCTCCCTCTTTCCCTTTCCCGCCCCCTTATCCTGTCGTACCCCTCACCCTCTCATGACATTCGACAATTGAAAATCCCCGATCGCGCTCCCCCTTCTTTTCCTCTCGTCACGCCCGTTCGTGCTCCACGTTCATTCCCGTTTCTTATATTGCACCCCCGCAAGCGGTCTCACCGTTCATTATCTCATTTGTTCAACAATATCTATCGGCTTCTCCGGGACGATTGGTCCACGGAGCCGGGAGATTATTTTTTATTCAGGGGATCACGTGACTTCCACAACAGCTTCGCGCAAACGCAGTTCAACGGAACAACAGGGACAGGCAAAGTACATCTTCATCACCGGCGGTGTTCTCTCATCGCTCGGCAAGGGGATCACCTCCGCCTCGCTGGCTCTGTTGCTGAAGTCGCGCGGACTTCGGGTGACGATCCAGAAGTTCGATCCCTACATCAACGTCGATCCGGGGACGATGTCGCCGTTCCAGCACGGCGAGGTCTACGTCACCGACGACGGCGCGGAGACCGATCTGGATCTGGGACACTACGAACGGTTCCTGAACCAGTCGATGACCCGGCAGAACAACACCACCACCGGTCAGGTCTACTACGAAGTGATCTCGAAGGAACGTCGCGGCGATTATCTCGGCAAGACCGTTCAGGTGGTCCCCCACATCACCGACGAGATTTCCAGACGGATGACGGCGCTGGGGGAAAGCGGGGAGTATGACGTGATCCTGATCGAGATCGGCGGCACGGTCGGCGACATCGAATCCCTCCCCTTCCTCGAATCGGTCCGCCAGCTCGACCTGAAACTGGGTCGCGGGAACACGCTCCACATCCATCTGACCTATGTCCCCTACATCAGTGCCGCCGGAGAACTGAAGACGAAGCCGACCCAGCACTCGGTGAAGGCACTGCTGGAGATCGGCATCCAGCCGGATATTCTCGTCTGCCGTTCGGAGCACCGGTTGTTGAAGGATATTCGGGAGAAGATCGCCCTCTTCTGCAACGTTCAGGGGGACTCCGTCATCGAGGGGCGAGATGCCGAGACGATCTATGAAGTCCCGCTGATCTATGCTCAGCAGAAGCTGGATGATCTCGTCCTCCGCAAGCTCCGCATCGACGCGCCCGAAGCCGACCTGAAAGTCTGGAAGCGTTTTGTCCGTCGCATCAAGAAACCGACCAACGGTCAGATAACCATTGCCCTGTGTGGTAAGTACACGAAGTATCAGGATGCTTACAAGTCGATTATCGAGGCGTTCATCCACGCCGGAGCGGCAAACAACGTGCATGTGGAATTGAAGTGGATCGACAGCGAGAACCTGGATACCGAAGCCGACGTACGGCGTGCGCTGAAGGGGATCGACGGGATGCTGGTGGCCCCCGGCTTCGGTGCCAGAGGAGTGGAGGGGAAGATCCGGGCCATACGCTATGTCCGCGAGAACCGCATCCCCTTCTTCGGCATCTGTCTCGGCATGCAGTGCGCCGTGATCGAATTCGCCCGGAATGTCTGCGGTCTCCCGGAGGCAAACTCCACGGAATTCGGCAGAACCGAGCAGAACGTTATCGATCTGATGCCCGACCAGAAGGACGTGACCGATATGGGAGGAACGATGCGGCTCGGAAGCTATCCCTGCATCGTGGAGAACGGCACGAAGACCTGGAAAGCCTACCGTGACCGCTTCATCAACGAACGCCACCGTCATCGCTACGAGGTCAACAATGCCTTCCGCGACCGGCTTGCCGAGGGAGGAATGGTCTTCAGCGGTCTCTCTCCCGATGGAAGACTGGTGGAGATCGTCGAGTTACCGGACCATCCCTGGTTCATCGGGGGACAGTTCCACCCCGAGCTGAAGTCCCGTCTGGTCGCCCCCCATCCTCTCTTCCGGGCCTTTGTGAAGGCCGCCGTCGATCACCGTGACGGGACCCCGGCAGTCAGCCGAAAGGGGAGCGCGAAGAAGAGCAAGAAGGGGAAGAAGAAGTAGAGGGCATTGTTCCCGAATTCCTGGACCGCAGATAAGGCAGATCGGACGGATCTGCCTCATCTGCGGTCCATGCACGAAGTCGACCACCGAATCGTTCTTGCTCCCTCATTTCCACCACAATCTGCAGGACGATCATGGGAGCGCAACTTCTCGCAAGGCAGGACCTCACCTGCGCCGATTACGCCGCAATCGACGACGGACTGCGCTATGAACTCATCCATGGAGAACTCCTTATGACGAGTCCTACGAC